>DASYUT010000079.1 GCA_036000965.1 Actinomycetes bacterium | reverse complement strand
GCTACTACCGCGCCATTGCCGACCGGGTCGCGCTGGTGGCGATCTCGCAGGCGCAGCGCCGCCAGCTCCCGGACCTGCCCTGGGCGGGCGTGGTCCACAACGGCATCCCAGTCCACCAGTACCCATACCGGGCCGACAAGGAGGACTTCGCCCTGTTCCTCGGGCGCATGCACCCCGTCAAGGGCGCCCACCTCGCCATCCAGGCGGCCCGCGCGGCTGGCGTGCCCCTGGTGCTGGCCGCCAAGTGCAGCGAGCCGGCCGAGCTGGCCTACTTCCAGCGCGAGATCCGCCCCCATCTCGGCGGCGACGTCACCTGGGTCGGGGAGGCCGACACCGCCGTCAAAAAGGACCTGCTGGCCCGCGCCCGCTGCCTGCTGTTTCCCGTACGCTGGCAGGAGCCGTTTGGGATCGTGCTGGTCGAGGCGCTCGCTTGCGGCACCCCGGTGGTTGCGCTGGCTGGCGGCGCGGTCGCCGAGATCATCGCCGACGGCCGCACCGGCCTGGTCGCCGAGCGGCCCGAGGACCTGCCGGCGCTGCTGGACCGGGTCGAACGCATCGACCCGGCGGCCTGCCGCGAGCGGGCCTGGCGGTTCGACGTGGCCGCGATGGTAGCGGGCTACGAGGCCGTGTACGCTCCGCTGATCCGCGGGGCGGACTGTGCCGCGGCATGAGCGTCCCCGGGTCAGCCGCGGGCCGGTACCAGTCTCGCCCGGCCGGCCGTGCTCAGTGAACGATGAGGACTGGCAGGCGGGCGTGGTGCGCCATGCGGGTCGACACCCACCCCAGCCGCTCGGCACCGAGGTCTTCGGCTGCACCCAGCCCGTGCGCACCCACCACGATGACGTCGGCGTGCTGCTCATCGGCGGCGGCCTCGAGCTGATCGGCGGGGTCCCCGACGCGCAGCGAAAACGACCACGATAGCGGCAGCCCGCGCAGCGCCTCCGACGTCTGCTGACGAGCCCGCCGCTCCTGCCGCCGGCCGTAGCTGGCGCGGACGGTGGCCTTGGGCCCGAGCCTGCCCTCCCACGTCTGGCTGCGGTCCTGGACGTGGATGATCTCCAGCTCGGCTCCTTGGTCTGGTCGGCATGCGGTGCATGCTCGTGCGCGACCGCGGGATGGTCGTGCTGGTGGGCGTGGCTGGCCAGCTCGTGCTCAAGATCGCGTCCGTGCCGCAGGTAGTGTGGACTTGCCCCGGTTTCCCGTACGCTTCCTGTTTGCTTGGGTCGCTGCTACTGGCTGCCATGGGTAGCCTTGCCTCCTACTCCACCGGACGCAGCGAGCCAAGCGACGAGTGCCGCCTCGTTCGGTTGTACACCGCCTCGATCCACCAGAACACCTCCATGCGCGCCTCCGCCCGGGTGCGCCAGTGCCGCCGGTCGATCAGCTCACACTCCAAGCTCGCGAAGAAAGCTCTCGCAGGCGGCGTTGTCCAGACTGTCACCGACCGCGCCCATCGACGGGCGCATGCCCAGCGCCCACAGCCTGCTGCCGAACGCCAGCGCGGTGAACTGGCAACCGTGGATGCTCTCCTGTTTGTCAAGCGGCCTGGGAGCGCTTGGTTGCCTGACTTGCCGGCTTGAGTAAGTAGTAGATCTCTCGGGCGAGGTAGCGCTTCAGACAGTGGTGGATCAGCCCGCCGTCGGGGTCGACCCGGCGGCGGCTGACCGCCAGCTCCACCGCGCCGACCGCCAGCGCCGCGTTAGCGTGCTCGCCCATCGCGTGGCCCACCGCCAACCTGGAACAGCCGTCGACGATCGCCACCAGGTACAGCCTGCCCTCGTCGGTGGGCAGCTCGGTGGCGTCGGCGTGCCACAGACGGTCCGGCTTGGGTGGGCTGCACTGCCGGTGGCACAGGTCCGGTGCCGGCGCGGCCTTGGGGTCGCGCCGGGTCAACCCCGCCAGCCGCCGGCGCCGGTGGCAGCCCACCAGCCCAGCCGAGCGCAGCAGCCGGGCGACCCGCTTGCGGCCGACCCGGACGCCGCAAGCGAGCTCCCAGCTCGGCATGGACGCGCGGGGCGCCGTAGGTGGCGTCACTGGCCTGGTGGATCTGCTCGGTCAGCGCCTGGTCGGCACGCTCGCGGGCCGACGGGCCACGCCGGTGCCACTGGTAGTACCCCAGAGGAGGAGACGCGGGAGCACCCGGCAGCATCGCCGCAGCCCGCATGCCGCGCGGTGCCGGTCAACGAACCGATACCGGGTCACCGGGTCGTCTCCTTGGCGAAAAAGCAGCGGCGGCCTTGAGGATCTCCCGCTCGGTGCGCAGCTCGGCGTTCTCGCGGCGCAACCGCACCAATTCCTGCTGCTCGGCGGTGGTCAACAGGTCGTGGCGCTCGCCGCGGTCGGCCTGGTCGCGGCGCAGCCAAAGCCGCAGCGTCTCGCGGTTGAGCCCCAGCTCCCTGGCGACCTGGGCGACCGTCTTGCCGCTGCTGCGGACCAGCTCAACCGCATCCCGGCGGAACGCCTCCGGGTAGGGCTTGCTTGGCATCCCGAACCTCCCACTGCTGGTAGGCGCGGTCGCCGTCGAGGGCCTGGCGCTGCTCGCGTTCGTCTACCTGGGGCCGGTGCGAGCCCTGCTCGGTCACCAACCGTTGGCCCTTGCCCAGTGGGTGCCGATGCTGGTCGCCCCGGTGCTGCTGGTCGCGGCCGAGGAGGCCCGCAAGGCGGTCGCCCGCCAGCACCGGAGGACGGTGGCTGAGCCGATCGGCCCGGGACCATCGGGCCACCAGACCCTGAGGCGCCGGACCGCCGCCGTCTAGCGTTGGCGGCAGATGAGGACAAGTCCAGACGAGGTGAAGCGAGATGAACGTCAGGTCGATCTTCCGTCCCTGGGTGGTCAGCGTCGACGGCGACGACCGGCTGGCCGACGCCGCCGAGCGCATGCAGAACGAGCAGGTCGGGTCGGTCGTGGTGACCGTCGGCGGCCGGTTCGCGGGCATCCTCACCGAACGGGACCTCACCCGGGCCATCGCCGAAGGGGTCGACCCGCGAGGCGCCACCGCCGCCGAGTACATGACCGCGACGCCCGCCGCCGTCCACCTCGACGCCGACATCCACGAGGTCGCTTCGACCATGTTCGAGTTCGAGTGCCGCCACCTGCCAGTCCTGTCCGAGGACGACCAGCAGGTGATTGGCATGGTGTCGATCCGTGACCTGCTCGGCACCGCCATCCGCCTGGCCGGCAACACCGGCTAGCTCCATCGAACTGCCGGTAGGCCACGCGTCGAGCGACACGAGAAGCGGCGGGCGACCGCTTGCCGATGTTGCAGCCTTGCCTCCGGAGGCTGCCATGTCGCTCAGGTGGAGTGGTCTTCTCGGTAGCCTTGGTTCACGTCGATCGTGGTCGGCTGCAGGTAGGCGATCGGTCTGGGCCGGGCCGGTATGGCAGGTCTTGGAGGAAGGTGATGATGCATCGGGAGCTGCATCGCAGCGGTCGGGCCGGCTGGCTGCGGGCCGCGGTGCTCGGGGCCGACGACGGCATCGTGTCCACCGCCAGCCTGGTGATCGGGGTCGCCGCGGCTGCCGCATCGCGGAACGCGGTGTTGCTGGCTGGCGTGGCCGGGCTGGTCGCTGGAGCGACCTCAATGGCGGCCGGGGAGTACGTGTCGGTCAGCTCACAACGCGATGCCGAGCGGGCCGACATCGGCCGGGAGCGTCGGGAGTTGGCCGCCGACTCGGAGTTCGAGCGGGCCGAGCTGACCGAGGTGTACGTACGGCGGGGGCTGGATCGGGAGCTGGCCGCGACGGTCGCCGAGCGGCTGATGGCGGTCGACCCGCTGGGTAGTCATCTCCGCGACGAGCTTGGCTTGCAGCCGGGCGTGTTCGCGCGGTCGCTGCAGGCGGCGGTGGCCTCGGCGCTGAGCTTCGCGCTCGGGGCGGCGCTGCCGCTGACGCTGATCGTGCTGGCCCCGATCGGTGTCCGGATTCCCGTGACGGCGCTGGCCGCCTTGGCGCTGCTGGCGCTGCTCGGGGTGGTCGGCGCACGGCTTGGCGGTGCCCGAGTCTGGCGGGCGGCGCTGCGGGTGACCATCGGAGGGGGCTTGGCGATGGGCCTGACGGCGCTGATCGGGCAGCTGGTAGGCGCGACCGGACTGTGACTGCCGGGACCGATCCACCACCCGCACCACCGTCCCGCGTAGCCGGCCGACCAGCCTGCGGCCCTCGCGGGCCAGCATCCGTGCGTCCTGCAAGGCCAGCCTCGCGTCGCTCGGGTACCGGATGTCGGCCCCGATCACGGTCGAATCGATCCGCACCGCCCGGGCTCGAAAGCGGCCCTCTCGCTGGGCCGTGCCGATCACCACCCGGGTCAGCTCATTGAGGGTGTCCGCGATGCTCCGTACGCCTCCTCAAGAGGCAGCCACAAGCATCGACCGCGCGAGGCCGTCAAGGGCGCTGCGAACGCCCTGGGCGAACACCTCCACATCGGGGCAGCCGTCCCGGTCGGCGACCGCGGTGAGGCTGAGCTGCCCGGCGTAAGAAAAAACGGCGACGGCGAGCGTGAGGTTCCCCATGAGCGACACCACGGGGAACAGTTCCAGCAGCCGCGCTCCGGCAAGATACAGCGGCACCGGCGGCCCCGGGACGTTGGTGACGAAGAGGTTCACCGACCGCTGGTGGGCCAGGAACCGGTACCACGCGCGCTGGACGGCGACGAACCGGAAGATCCCGCTGCCCACCTGCGGGCGGGCCTGCTGCTTGCGGGCGGCGGTCTCGGCGGCGATCAGGTCGAGCCGGCGGACCGGGTCGGGCTCCCCCAGCGGCAGCGGCACCAGCATCATCGCGTCCTGGTTGCCGCGTGCCTGCCCCGGCTGTTCCCGATGGAGCGAGATGGGCACCATCACGCGCAGCACCAGCCCCTGGACGTCCTCGCCACGGCCTGCCAGGAGCTGGCGCAGGCCGCCGGCGACGGCGGCCAGGACCACGTCGTTGACCGTGGCGTGGTGGGCGTGGGCGACCTGCTTGGCAACCTCCAGGCGGCTGCGGATGACCGCCAGCCGGCGGTCGGCGCCGATCGGGCGGTTGAGGCTGGTGCGGGGGGCACGCTCGGCGAAGGCCTCCCGCCACGCCGACCAGGCGCGCCGCGCCCGGCGCAGCGTCCTGCTCGGATGGGCGAGGCGCGACAGCCCGCGACCCAGCCCCCGCAGGCGCCGGCGCAGGTTGTCGCGCAGCAGCTCGCCCGCGGTCGGGATCGGGGTCGGCGTCCACGGCGGCGCGACCGGGGTGGGCGCATCGGCGGCCAGGTCCAGCAGCGCCCCGAAGGCCGCCACGCCCGCCACGCCGTCGGCCAGGGTGTGATGGGCGCGCAGGAACAGACCCACCTGGTGTGCTGGCAGGCCGGGCAGCAACCACGCCTCCCACAGCGGCCGGGACCGATCCAGGCGTCGCCGAGACAGCTGCGCACAGGCCGCCAGCAGCTGGGCCTGGTCGCCGGGAGCGGCCAGCGGGTAGACCCGGAGGTGGTCGGCGAGGTCGAAGGATGCCGCGTCGACCCACAGGGGCCAGCCCAGCCCCCGCCGGGGTCGGTACAGCAGCTGCCGGAAGCGCGGGACCAGGGCCAGCCTCGGCTCCAGCTGCCGGCGGATGGCCTGGATCCGGACGCGACCATCACGGTCCAGCAGCCGGGTGCCGTCCAGGATGGCGAGCGCGCCGATGTCCTGGGACCAGCCGAGATCGTCCGCCCACAGCATGAGGAGGTCCGGGGCGGTCAGCCGGTCCAGGCGGCGTGGCTTGGCCATGACATCCACGCTCCTTTGTCGTTCTTCGTTCGTCGTTCGTCACCTATCCACCCCTTCTTGCGTCACTGGCACGCGTGCGTGAGCCGCGGCCGGGGTGCGCATCTTCGACAGGGAGACGCCCAGGCCGTAGGTCAGGAACGCGCCCTCGGGGATGACCTCGATGATGCAGCTGGAGGCCCGCCGCTCGGCCGGCAGCAGCGACGCCAGCTCCTTCGACAGCGACCGGGCCGCCGGTGAGCCGGCCGGGTGGACGATCGCCGTGGCGTGGAAGCTGACGGTTGCGGGCGGGATCGGCGCCACCAACGACAGGAGCCCGCCCCGGCGCACCGGCACGGTCACGGCGACCCGCCGGCTGGCCGCGATGTGCCTGGCCTTCCAGCTGTCGGGGGCGGTCGCCACATACAGCCGCCGTCCGACGGTGGTGTAGACCACGCCGCTGGATCGGGGCTCCCCCGCCGGCGTGATGTGGCTGAGGACCGCAAACGACGCCTTGGCCAGCTGGTGCCAGACTTGCTCGGTGGTGAGACGAGCCGCCATCGGCTGGCCGTCGTCCCCGGGGGCTGTGCGGGTCACACCCTCGCCTCCCCTGCCGACGCCTGCTTGCTTGTGCTGGGTCGTTGTCGCCATGGCCGCGTCTCCTGACCGTGCTCCGACCTTGGGGCGAGACCTTCGCCCATCTGCT
This sequence comes from Actinomycetes bacterium, assembly GCA_036000965.1. Taxonomy (NCBI): domain Bacteria; kingdom Bacillati; phylum Actinomycetota; class Actinomycetes; species Actinomycetes bacterium. The sequence continues at coordinate 1,580 of DASYUT010000079.1, read as the reverse complement.
GGAACCAGTCGTACTGGCTAACCGCCGGCGCTGGTAGGGGCGAACGGTAGGTGTCGATCGGGACCCTCGACCCGACCCGCGGCCTCCACCAGCTCAGGGAGGCAGACCTGACGAACGCTGAAGCTCACGCCTGACCGGAGCAGGAGCTCAAGGCGCTCGAGCGCCTCGGCGGCGACCGAGCCCGAGTCAAGGTGGGCGAGGCGAGGTTCGCGCCCATGGTGGCGGGCGGACGTCGCGTTCGATCGAGCCGCCGAGGCCAGTTCGGCCTCGTCGCGGCAGAGGTCCTCCTCGCCACGGACCGAGGCCACCAGCGCGAGCATGGCCAAGTGGATGAACGTGAAGTTGTCCTGATTGAGGGTGTCCGTGATGCCCCGGTCATGCGGAGACCCGGTGGAGCCAGCGGCGGAGACAGATCAGCGCGCCAGCGGCCCGGAAGACATCCCGGACGCGGTACAGCAGCCCGCGCCAGCGGCGCAGTGCCCAGGCGTTGGCCAGCTGCGCGATCGACTGCTCCACCAGCGCCCGCAGCCCCGCCTGCACGCGGTTGTAGGTCCGCTGCCCCTCGGTGAGGCGGTCCTTGGTCCGCCGGTCCCCGACCGGCGCATGCCAGTGGTCGCGCGCCCTGGCCAGCCCGCGGAACCCCGGTCCAGCACGCTGGCGACCTCGACGCCGTCCAGCACCTGGTCCAGCCCTGCCAGCTTGATGAGCTCGTGCTCGTGGCAGCTGCCCGGCCAGTACGCCGCCGTCCACCCACAGCAGGTCGCCCCAGATCGTGCTCACCGACAGCCCCTGGGCGGTGTGGGCATGCCGCTTGGCGTCGTACAGCACCTTCTGGCTGGCCACCCGCCTGGCCCACCTGGTCCCGCCTCGCCGGCCCGTCCACACACACCGCCTCGCCGACCTCGGCCATCTCCGCGAGCAGCTCGCGCAGGTCATCGAGGGTGGTGACGAAGGTGCCGTCGGGCTGGCAGAGCCCCAACGCTGCCACGGGGCCGAGCAACAGGTCCATGCTGTCGCCGACCCCGGTCGTGGAGATGCCGACCGCCCGGCCGGCACGCCGGTACGACAGCCCGTCGAGGATGACCGCGGCCACGGCGTCCAGGCGGACCTCCAGGGCAAGCGGCTTCCAAAACACCCCGGTCGACTCCATCCCGACCACGCTGACCCGGTGGCTCGCCAGCCAGTCACCCAGCAACACCAGCCCCGCGGTCGTGGTCCGAAACGTGCGGGTCTCGCTGCGCCGCTCCCCAGGTCGCTCCGCCGGCACCCGCACGCACGCGGTGACCGACGCCTTGTGCACATCCAGCCCGGCGCAGCGTTCGATGAGCCTGTCCACCCCGTCCTCCTCCCTCGACGGCCAACGCCGCCAGGGGGAGCCCCATCGCGAAAGAGTCTGAGGTCCGCCGGGTAGCGGCGGCGCATTGCTGCGCCGGGGCCCGCTAGTAACTCCTGGAGTGGTTGAAGGAAGGGACATCCCCCTGATGTGGTGAGCGGGCTTGGTGTCCCAACCACATAGGAGGATGTCCATGTCCAAGCGTAACGGCTTGTCGCGGGGTGACGCGCGCCGCAACGCCCGCCTG
>DASYUT010000078.1 GCA_036000965.1 Actinomycetes bacterium | reverse complement strand
CTGGTGGCACCGGTACAACGATCTTCTCCCGCAGTGGTTCCGGGCCTACGTGGATCTCGAGTCGGCGGCCACGCTCATCCGGACCTATCAGGGCCAGTTCGTCCCCGGCCTGCTGCAGACCGAGGACTACATGCGCGCGGTGATGCGGGGCGCGCAGCTGGACGACTCGCCAGAGGAGCTGGAACGGCGGGTCAGGCTGCGGCTGACCCGCCAGCGGCTGCTCGACCAGGACGACGGCCCGCGGCTGTGGGCGGTGGTGGACGAGGCGGCGCTGCGCCGGCCGGTCGGCGGCCGCGAGGTGATGCGTGTCCAGCTCGAGCGGCTGGTCGAGGCCACGAAGCTGCCGAACGTGGTCTTGCAGGTCCTGCCGTTCAGTGCCGGCGCGCATCCGGCCATGCTCGGCGCGTTCAGTATCCTGCGGTTCCCGTTCGAACTGCCGGACGTGGTCTACCTCGAGCACCTGACCAACGCCGTCTATCTGGACAAGCGTGACGACGTCGAGCAGTACCTGCACGTCATGGAGACCATCTGCGTCCGCAGCCAACCGGCGAGGAAGGCCGCGGCGATCCTCAGCGAGATCCTGGGAGAGGGCTGAATGCGCCAAGTGCACAACCGCACCACTGGCACCGCGAGCGGGACGGAGGACAACGTGGTCGATGAGGACTGGACCACGCAGATCAACACGAACGTGGCACACCCGCCCGGATGTACGACTACTACCTGGCCGGACGGCTCCATCCCGAACGTGTCGGGCGGGATCTATGGCGGCGTCGGCCGCAAGCGCTGAGCGACCCGATGCCTCCGGAGGCCCACTGGGGGCCAAGGGCCCGATACTTGCCCGCGCACCGGACCAGGTGACGGGGCGGACGGGGTGGTAGATGGCGACGGCGGAGCCACAGGCGGTCGGGAGGCGGTTCGCCGAGCTGCTCGAGGGCTGGCGGGCCGGGGAGGGGTCGCTGGCCGGGCGGCTGGCCGGACGCATCGCCGAGCTGGCCGCTGGCGGCCGGCTCGCCCCGGGCACCCGGCTGCCCTCCCAGCGCGCCCTGGCCGAGGCGGTGTCGGTCGGCCGCGGCACGGTGGCCGCCGCCTACGCGTCCCTCCGGGAGCGCGGGCTCGTCGACCCGGACGGGAGGCTCGCCGCCACGCCTGGCCCACGACGCCAGGTCGTGGGCCAGGACGGTCCGCTGGCGGCTCCGCCGGACGGGCCGCGCCCGGTGGTGGACCTGTCCGGCGGTCAGGGGCCGCCGGATGGCGGGCTCCAGATGGCCGCCGTGGTCCTGGGTCTCGGGGGCGCGGACTGGGCCGAGCTGATCGCTGAGGACGGCGCCCTTGGGGGGATGCGGGCGCTGCGTTGCGCCGTCGCGGCGCGCTACTCGGCCCTCGGGCTGCCGACCCGGCCCGAGCAGGTGGTGGTCACGGGTGGGACCCGGGCCGGGCTCGAGCTGGTGTGCGCCCGCTACCTGGAGCCCGGCGCGGCGGTCGCGATCGAGGAGCCGACCTCGCCGGTGGCGCTGGAGGCGTTCCAGGCCGCCGGGGCACGGCTCCTGCCTGTCGCCGTGGACCGGAGCGGGGTGCGGCCCAGTGCCGTGCAGTGCCGCTTCGAGCAGGACGCCCCCCGCCTGCTGTACCTGACCCCGGCCCGGCCTGGGGCGGCGATGCCGGCGAGCCGCCGCCGGGGGATCGCCGCCCTCACCGGCGTGTTCGGGATCCCGCTGGTCGAGGATGGCACCCAGGCCGACCTCGGGCTCGGCCCGGCCGGGCCCGCCCCGCCGCTGGCCGCCTTCGACAGGACCGCCCCGGTGCTCAGCCTCGGGTCCATGCGGGAGCTGTTCTGGCCCGAGCTGCGGGTCGGCTGGATCCGGGCCCCGGACGGGACCGCCGAGGAGCTCACCCGCCTCCAGACCGGGCTTGGCGGGACGGCGCGGCCAGCCGCCCAGTTCCTGGCCGCCCGCCTGCTGGACAAGGGCGGCCAGGAAGTGGCGGAGCGGCGCGCCCAGCTCGCCAGGCGCCTGGAGCGGCTCGCGGCGGTGCTCGCCGCCCTGCTGCCGTCCTGGACGTGGGCACCTGGCGAGGACGGCGCCTCGGTCTGGGTCCGCCTGCCGGCCGGCAGCGCCACCGCCCTGGCCGAGCGGGCCGCGCGCGAGGGCGTCGTGGTACGGCCCGGTCCCGGCGGCGGATCCGGGCCGGAGCCGGACGACCGCCTGCTGCTGCCGCTGACCGCCGAGCCGGAGCTGCTCGAGCAGGGGGTGCACCGGCTCGCCAGGGCGTGGGCCGCCTCGAGCGCCGGCGCCGGGGCCCGGCCGGGTCTGGACAGGCGAGCCGGCAACGGGCGGACCGCCCTTTCAGAGCGTCCGCCTCGGGGGTAGGCTCCTTCCGGGCCCGGGCATGTCCGCTCCGAAGCGCCGGGATCGAGGGTGCAAACCGGCCACACTGGACGGCTTAGCGCCGAGCAGGACGTCCCTCTTCGACTGCCCGGGCCCGCCACGCTCCCTTGCCGCGCCTGGGCGCGGCGCTCGCCTGCATCCCGCGTTCCCCCTCACTTGAGCTGGCTGCAATCATGTGAAACCGTCGCGGCGCCGCCGGCGAGCCGGCCGGACCTGGTATCGGCAGCGGACCCTGGTATCGGCATGGGTGGGTGAATGAGGAAGCGGCTGCTGTTCTGGATCGCGTGGTACATCCCTCTGGTCGGACTGTGGCTGCTGTTCGTGGGCACGTTGGACCGCTCGGAGCTGCTCCTCGGGCTCGTGGCCGCGGCGCTCGGAGCGACCGCGCAGGAGCTGGTCAACGCCCAGGACCTCGTCCGCTTCCGGCTCGAACCGCGCTGGCTGCGCGACCTCCGCCTCCTGCCCGGAGAGGTGCTGGTCGACTCCTGGCTGCTCGCGGTCGTGCTCTGGCGCCAGCTCACCGGCCGCAGACGGGCGACCGGCCAGTTCCGTTACGTCCCGTTTCCCGCCGAAGGGCCAGGCGGCTCCGGGTCGGGTGACGACGACGCCAGAGCGAACGCCCGCCGGGCGCTGGTGACCGCCGCGCTGTCGCTGGCTGGGAACGTCTACGTGGTGGGCGTCGAGGGCAGCCACGGCGCCATGCTCGTCCACCAGCTCGTGCCCCGCCCCGGCTCCCCCATCTACCCGAGCATGGCTGCCGCTTCCGGAGGGGATGAGGTGTCCCGGTGAACCCCGGAGGGGGCCGGGGAGCCCAGGGGGGTGCCGCGCTCCTCGTGGTCGGGGTCGGCGTCGAGCTGGTCTGCTGCGTCGGCGTGCTGGTGATGCGCAACCTCTACGACAAGCTGCACTACACCGCGCGGCCACCACGATCGGTGCGCTCGCGATCGCGGCCGCCATCGTGGTCGAGGAGTCGTTCACCCAGGCCGGGGTCAAGGCGATCCTGGTGTTGCTGATCATGCTGGTGACCAACCCGGTGCTGACCCACGCCACCGCCCGGGCCGCCCGCGTGCGCGAGCTGGGACGCTGGCAGCCCGGGCCGAAGGACGTCGAGAGGACTGGCGGGACCGGTGACGAGCCGGCGGGTGGCGAGCGGCCGTGAGCGCGCTGGAGGCGATCGTGCTGCTGCTCGTCGCGGCGGGCGGCACCGCCGTCGTGCTGACGCGCGACCCCCTGAACCAGGCGATCGTGGCAAGCTTCTACGGGCTGATCCTGGGGCTCGCCTTCCTGGTCCTGCAGGCCCCCGACGTGGCGCTGTCCCAGATCACCGTCGGCGCGGTCGCCCTCCCCCTGATGATCCTGCTCGCCCTGGCCAAGGTCAGGCGGGAGGAGTCCACACAGGCCCGGACGCCTGAAGCGCGCGAGGCCGGGCAGGGACGCCCGGCGCGCGCGAGGCCGGACCCGGACGCCGACCGGGAGCGGGCCGGGACTGATCCTGGAGAGCCGTTGTGAGCCCGGAGACTCGCCGTCGGGTGTTCCTGGTCGCGGCGGCCGGCTTCGCCGCACTCATGCTCTGGGGGCTGTCCGGGCTGCCGCCGTTCGGGGAGTACCGCGGGCCCTACGGCGACGTGCTGAACGCGGCCGCGGTCGCCGAGCGGCACGCCACCAACGTCGTCGCCGCGGTCACCTTCGACTACCGCGGGGTGGACACCATGGGCGAGGAGTACATCCTGTTCGCCGCCGTGGTCGGCACCGCGATCCTGCTGCGCGCGCAGCGGGACGAGGAGGAGCGCGACCCCAGCGAGACCGTGGAGGGCCGCAGCGCCCCGCCCACCTCGAACGCGGTCCGCGTGCTCGGCCTCACCCTCCTGGGACCGATCGTGCTGTTCGGCATCTACGTGGTCGCCCACGGCCACCTGACCCCCGGCGGCGGGTTCCAGGGCGGGGTCGTGCTCGCCACCGGCGCGCTGGTCGTGTTCCTCTCGGGTGAGTACGTCACCCTGCGCCGGGTCCGGCCCGAGGACCTCATCGACGCGGCCGAGTCGGCCGGCGCGGCCGGCTACGTCCTCATCGGCCTTGCCGGTGCGCTCGCCGGCGGCGCGTTCCTCGACAACTTCCTCCCGCTGGGCCAGCCTGGGGCGCTGTTGTCGGCCGGCACCATCCCCACGATCAACCTCACCGTCGGCCTGGAGGTCGCCGGCGGCTTCGTGCTGCTGCTCACCGAGTTCCTCGAGCAGACGCTGGTGCTCCAGCGGCGGGCGCTGCCATGACCCCGGCGGCCGCACCAGCGGCCCCGCTGGAGAGGAGCGAGCGCCCATGACCCTTGCGGGCACACCAGCGGCCCCGCTGGAGAGGAGGGAGCGCCGATGACCCTGCTCCCCTACGCCGTGGCTGTGTGGCTGTTCGTGATCGGCCTGTACGGCATCGTGACCAGCCGCAACCTGATCCACATGGTCACCTGCCTCTCGGTTGTCCAGTCCTCGACCTACGTCCTGCTGCTCGCGGTCGGGTTCCGCCGCAACGCCACCGCGCCGATCTTCCTCGACGTCCCGGTCGGCACGCGCGCGGTCGACCCGGTGGTGAGCTCCCTCGCCCTCACCGACGTCGTGGTCGGGGCCACCGTCGCCGCCCTCCTGCTCGCCCTCGCCGTGCAGGTCCACAAGCGGCTCGGCACCCTCGACCCGGAGGAGCTCCGGGTCCTGCGAGGCTGACGTTGCGCGTCCTGCCCCCGCTCCCGGTCGCCATCCCCCTGCTCGTCGCCGCCTTCATGGTGGGCGGCGGCCCGTTCATCCGGCGGCGGGCGGCCGACTCGATCGCCATCGCCACCGCGGCCGCCGTGACGGGGATCTCGGCCGCGCTGCTGCTCCAGGCGGCCGGCAACCCGATCGTGTACTGGTTCGGCGGGTGGACGCCGCGCAACGGGGTCGCGCTCGGGATCGCGTTCGCCATCGACCAGGTCGGCGCCACCCTGGCCACCCTCGGCGGGCTGCTCATGACCGCCGCGCTGGTGTTCTCCTGGCGTTACTTCGATGCCGTCGGGACGTTCTTCCACGCGCTCATGCTGGTCTTCCTGGCCGCCGTGGTGGGGTTCTGCCTGAGCGGTGACCTGTTCAACCTGTTCGTGTTCTTCGAGCTGTTCAGCGTGGCTGCGTACGCGCTGGCCGGCTACCGGACCGAGGACCCGGGCTCGCTGCAGGGGGCGCTCAACTTCGCGGTCACCAACAGCGTCGGCGCGTTCCTGGTCCTGTCCGGCATCGCGCTCCTGTACGGCCGCACGGGTGCGCTCAACCTGGCCCAGATCGGGCGGACGCTCGACGCCGGACCGGCGGACCGGCTCGTCATCGTCGCGTTCGTGCTGCTGCTGGCCGGGTTCTTCGTGAAGGCGGCCGTGGTGCCGTTCCACTTCTGGCTGGCCGACGCCTACGCCGTCGCCCCGACCCGGTCTGCATCCTGCTCGCCGGCGTGGTCAGCGAGCTCGGGCTCTACGCGGCGTTCCGGGTCTACTTCACCGTGTTCTCGGGCGTGCTCGGAAGCCACGCCGACGGCCTGCGCGGGGTGCTGCTGGGCGCGGCGGTGCTCACTGCGCTGCTGGGTGGGGTCATGTGCTTCCTGCAGCACCACCTCGCCCGGCTGCTCTCGTTCGCCACCGTCAGCCACGTCGGCATCACCCTGGCCGGCGCCGCGCTGCTCGTCCCGGCCGGCTCGGGCGGCGCCTTCCTCTACCTGGTGACCGACGGGCTGGTCAAGGCGTCGCTGTTCGTGGGCGTTGGCATCGTCCAGCACCGGCTGGCCAGCGTCGACGAGCGGGAGCTGCGCGGGCGGGGCCGGGGCCTGCCCTGGACCTTCGGGCTGCTGGTGGCCGGCGCCCTCGGCCTGGCCGGGATGCCGCCGTTCGGCACCTTCCTCGGCAAGGCGCTCATGGAGGACGCGGCCGCACGGGCCGGCCACTCCTGGCTGCCCTGGCTGTTCGTGGCCGCCTCGGCCCTGACCGCGGCGGCGGTCCTGCGCGCCGCCCTGCGGATGTTCGCCGGCTGGGGAGCGCCGGCGGGGGCCGGGGACCCCGACCCGACCGCGGCCGTGGCAGGGCCCGAGCGGGGGCAGGAGATCATCGAGCGCCGGCCCAGGACGCCCCTGGTCATGCTGATGCCAGCGTTCGGCCTGCTCGCGGCCGCGCTGGCCCTGGGGCTGGTCCCCGGCCTGTCCGCCCGGGCCGAGCGCGCGGCCGAACGCTTCCAGGACCGGGCCGGCTATGCGGCGGCCGTGCTCGACGGCACCGCCGGCGCGCCCCCTGCGGGCGCCCACGCACCCACCCACCTCGGCCCGGCCGTGGCGTTCTCCGCGCTCACCGTCATGCTCGCGTCCGCGCTCGCGCTCGGCGTGTTGCTCCGGCAGCGCGCTCCCGCCGCCCCGCGCCTGGCCGCCCGGCGCGTCTGGCACCCGGTCGCCTCGGCACTGCGTGGCCTGCACAGCGGGCAGGTGGGCGACTCGGTCACCTGGCTCACGGTCGGCGCGGCCGGCCTCGGAGCACTCCTGGTCCTCACCCTCCGCTGACCCGCAGGGCCCGAGGCTCGCCGGCCCGGATCGGCGGCCGGATCGGCAAGGCGCCCGAGCCGCTTCCGGATGGGGCGGCCGGCCGGCGGTTCGCCTGCCCTTGGCCGGGAATGCTAGCCGCGGCGGCGGGTCCGGCCCGCGGCGGGCGCAGAGGGGCGGACGACGCGACCTGGATGTGCCGGCCTGCCGGCACGGGTGAGGGACCCATGACCAGCGACCCCAGAGGGCCAGGCATCGAGCTGCAGACCATGCTCAGCGAGGCCGACGCCGCACTGGACGGCGAGGTGCGGGCCGGCCTGCAGGCGATGGTCGACTGCGCCGCCATGCTGCTGCCGGTGGACGGGGCCGGGCTCATGCTGGCCGGACCGGACGGTGCCTTGCGCTCGTCGATCGCGTCCGACAGCGCCGGGCGGCTGCTTCAGACCGGCCAGGAGCGGCTGGAGGCCGGCCCGGCGATGGACGCCTACCGCTGCGCCCTGCCGGTGTCGAGCGTGGATGTCCGCGTCGACGAGCGCTGGCCCGACCTGCGCTACCTGCTGCCGGAGGATCCCCTGCACGCCGTGCTGGCCACACCCGTCACCCTGCCGGACGGGCCGGTCGGCACGCTGAACGTCTGGCGGGCCACGCCCAGCGACTACAGCCTGGCCGAGATCACCGCCGTCACCCGCTACACCCGGGTGGCGGCCAGCCTGCTGCTGGTGTCGGCTCACGCCGAGCTGCGCGGGGTCCTGCTGAGCCGGCTCATCCAGACGCTGGCGTCCGCGCCGTTCCCGGCCCAGCACGGCTGAGCTGCCCTCCTGCACGCCCTGCACACCGCCTGAACGGCCCGGGCCGGGCTGTCAGACGACCAGGATCTGGCCCCGCATGCGCTCGATGGCGCGGCGGAGCAGGCGGGAGACGTGCATCTGGGAGTAGCCGACGCGGGCGGCGATCGGTCGGCCAGGCCGAGGTAGGCGACGATGATGCGCTCGCGCACGGCCGGGTCGCAGGACCGGGCATACTCCCGGAACCACGTCTCGACCTGGTCGACCGCTGCCTGGTCGCCGGGACGGACATCGAAGTGGTCGTGGGCAGCGTCCATCGACCGGGTAGGTACCTGCACGAGACTCTCCGGTGGGGACGATCGTCCACGGGGTCACGGCGGACGGGCGTTTCGCTGAGCGTCACGCTGAGGCCTTCCAGTTCAGCACGGGTCCGCAACTTTTGCCCCTTGAGGCGCGTCCCAGCCCGTCCAGCGCCTGGTGACGATGACCCTTCCTCCCCATATGAGCGGATATGCTCGGGCTGCGGCCGGCGGCCCGCTCAGACCGTCCCGGATGACGACGCGGCCGGGCCGGTGAGGTCGTACACGGTCATGCCGCCAACCGTGGTGGAGGTGAAGCGCTGCTTCACCCAGCTGCTGATCTGTTGGGCGTTGTCGCTGCCGCCCTGAGCGGCACCGCCGAACCCCTCGTTGCCGGCGACGAAGTAGTGGATCTTGCCCTCCTCGACGTATCGCTGGAACTGCTCGAGCGTGGGCGTTGGGTCGGAGCCGTTGAACCCGCCGATGGCCATGACGGGCTCGTCGGTTGCGAGCTGGATGCCGGCCGCCGAGTTGGACCCGACGGTTGCCGCGGCCCAGGTGTAGCCGTCGCTGCCCTGCCGGAGCAGCTGGACGAGCTCGGCGCTCGGCGTGCGGCCGTTGAGCAGGCCGCCCATGCCGCCACGCGTCCTGCCGTCGCCGCGCGTGCCGCCGTCGGGCGCTCCTCCGCCGTCGCCGCCCGCACCGCCGGGCGTCCCTTGGCCGCCGAACGGGATCCCGCCGCCAGGCCCGCCCTGCGCCTGGCCGCCGAAACCCGGGGGCGGGCCGCCGAAGCGACCGCGCGGGCCCCCGCCGAACCCGCCGGCCACCGAGGGACCGGCCGAGGGGATCGCGCCGCCGTGCGGGGTCGCCGCAGTGTCGAGGGCGTACGCCGCCGGCCCGGCCAGGGCCACGACCAGGCCGGTCGCGGCCACCGCCACCGTGGCTCGCCCGCGCTGCGGCAGGGCCAGGAGCAGCGCGGCCACGCCGAGTCCCGCGACCACCACGAGCGGGGACAGCCATGGAGCCCAGTCGGGGCTCCGACGCAGGAGGACGAACGACCACAGGCCGGTCGCGGCCAGCGCCGCCGCGAGCACGGCACGCGGCGCGAGGTGCTCCCGCAGCCGCCACAGGGTCGGCGCCCCCATGCCGACGATCGCCGCCACCGCCGGCGCCAGGGCCACGGTGTAGTAGGCGTGGAAGATCCCCTGCATGAAGCTGAACACCAGCCCGGTCACCAGGAGCCACCCGCCCCACAGCAGGAACGCGGCCCGCTGCCGGTCGGTGCGGGCCGCCTGCCGGGTGATCCACAGCCCGGCGACGAGCAGGAGCAGGGCAGCGGGCAGCAACCAGGCGATCTGGCCGCCCACCTCGGCCCCGAACAGCCGGGTCCAGCCGGCCTGGCCCCAGCCCCTGCCCCCGCCGACACTCCCGGCCTCGTCGCCGGTCAGCCGGCCCAGCCCGTTGTAGCCGAAGGTCAGCTCGAGGATGCTGTTGGTCTGCGACCCGCCCACATAGGGCCGGTCGGCCGCGGGCACCAGCTCCACGATCGCCACCCACCATCCAGCCGAGACGACCAGGGCGATCCCGGCCACGACGAGCTGGCCGAGCCTGCGCCGCAACGACACCGGGGCGGCGACCAGGTAGGCGAGCGCGAGGGGCGGCACCACCAGGAACGCCTGCAGCTGCTTGGTGAGGAAGCCGAAGCCCACGAACGTGGCGGCGAGCACGAGCCATCGGGTGCGGCCGCCCTCCAGCGCCCGCACGGTCGCGTACGCGCTCAGCACGAGCAGCAGCACCAGCAGCGCGTCAGGGTTGTTGAAGCGGAAGATCAGCGTCGCGACCGGGGTCAGGGCCAGGACCGCGCCCGAGATGAGCGCGGCTCCGGGCGAGAACCACCGCCGCACGGTGGCGTAGAGGGCCCCGACGCTGGCCACGCCCATCAGGGCCTGGGGCGCCAAGATACTCCAGGAGTTGACGCCGAAGACGCGGGCCGACAGCCCCATGACCCACAACGCGGCCGGCGGCTTGTCGATGGTGATGAAGTTCGACGAGTCGGAGGACCCGAAGAACCAGGCCTTCCAGCTCTTCGTCGCGGCCTGGACGGCCGCCGAGTAGAAGGTGTTGGCCCAGCCGGAGGCGCTCAGCGCCCACAGGTAGAGCAGCGCGGTGGCGGCCAGCAGCAGGACCAGGCCCGGGCGCACCCAGCGCGGGTCGTCCTCCCGGCCCCGGAGCAGGCGGACCGCGCGACTGGTGGGCGCCCTGGCCGGCGCGGGTCGTTCGAGGGTCGTGGTGGTCATCGTGGCGTTCTCCTTGGTCGGGCTCGGGTGCGGTCAGGCTCGGGTGCGGTCAGGCCCGGGTGCGGTCAGGCCCGGGTGCGGCGTGGGTGGAACACCCACGACCGCAGCAGGACGAAGCGGAGCAGGGTGGCGGCGGCGTTGGCGGCGACCAGCGCGGCCAGCTCGGCCGCGCGGGCCGGGTGGTCGGCGACCAGGTCGAGCAGCCCGAGTGCGCCGCTGGTCAGCGTCAGGCCCAGGCCGAACACGGCCAGCCCTTCGAGGTGGTGGCGCAGGCGCGCGCTCCTGCCGAGGACGCCGAAGGTCCACCGGCGGTTGGCGGCGGTGTTGGCGACTGCGCTCGCGAGCAGTGCCAGGGCGTTGGCCGCGAGGGCGCTGGTCCCGGTGCGCAGCAGCCAGTAGAGCGCGAGGTAGAGCAGCGTCGAGACCGCGCCGATCGCCGCGAAGCTGGGCAGCTGGCGGGCCATGCCCGCCGGCAGCGTGGCCTCCCGGAGGCGGGCCGGGAGCGGCACGCGACCGGGCGCGCCATCGAGCAGCCGGCGCCCGACCCGCAGCATGCCGCGGAGGTCGTCAAGGGCGGTCTGGAGCACGTCCACCCGGCTGTCGGGGTCATCGACCCAGTCGACCGGCACCTCGTGGATGCGCAGCCCGCTGCGCTCGGCCAGCAGCAGCAGCTCGGTGTCGAAGAACCACGCCTGGTCCTCGACCGCCGGCAGCAGCGCCTGGACCACCTCCGTCCGCCCGGCCTTGAAGCCGCACTGGGCGTCGGAGAAGCGCGCCCGCAGCGTGGCCCGCAGCAGCAGGTTGTAGCAGCGGGAGATCAGCTCGCGCTCGGGGCCGCGCACCACCGCCGAGCCGCGGGCGAGCCGGGTGCCGATGGCCAGGTCGCTGTGCCCCGACAGCAGCGGCGCGACCAGGGGCAGCAGCGCCTCGAGGCCGGTGGACAGGTCTACGTCCATGTAGGCGACCACGTCGGCGTCGCTCGTGCTCCACACATGGCGCAGCGCCCGGCCCCGCCCTTTCTGCTCGAGGCGGACTGCGCGCACGCTGGGGAGCTGCTCGGCCAGCTGCAGAGCGAGCGGCCAGGTGGCGTCGGTGCTGGCGTTGTCGGCGACGGTGATCCAGAAGGCGAACGGGAAGCTCGCCGACAGGTAGCGGTGCAGCCGCGAGACGTTGGCGGCGAGGGTCTGCTGCTCGTTGTGGACCGGCACCACGATCTCGACCAGTGGGCGCGGCGGCTCACCGGCGGCGTGCGCGCGCTGCCGGGTGTCGTGGACGAGTGTCAGGGTGCTCATGGCCGCTGGCGTCTCCTGTGGTGCCGGGTTCATGGCCTCGATGGTCGAGGGCGCGCCTTGGGGCCACGTGAGTCCTGGCTGGGAGGTTGCTGAACGCCGCGGGGGGATGCCGTGGATCCGTCAGCCGGCCGTGGCGGCTGGCTCGTCGACCGCGGGGGCCTGGGCGCCGGGGGCCAAGGGGAGCAGCACGCGGAACCTCGCTCCCTGGCCGGGGACGCTTTCCACCTCGACCTTCCCGCCGTGGGCGGCCACCAGCGCGGCGACGATCGAGAGGCCAAGCCCGGCGCCACCGGCAACGTGCGACCGGGCCGGGTCGGCCCGGTAGAACCGCTCGAAGACGCGCTCGGCCTGCTGCGAGGTCAGCCCCCGGCCGTGGTCGACGACCTCGACAAGGGCGCAGGGGCTGCCCTCCAGCAGGCAGGTGCCGGCCCGGACCTCGACCGGGCCGCCCGCGGGGGTGTGGGTGAGCGCGTTGCTCATCAGGTTGGCGATCACTTGGCGCAGCCGTTGCTCGTCGCCGAGGACGACGAGCGGTCCGCCCGGGGCGCCGTCACCGCCGAGCACGAGCTCGACGCGGCGGTCGGGCGCGACGGCCCGGGCGTCGTGGACCGCGTCGGCGGCAAGAGCGAGCAGGTCCACCGGGCGCCGGTCGAGCGGGCGCTGCTGGTCGAGTCGGGCGAGGAGCAGCAGATCCTCCACCAGCAGGCCCATCCGGGCCGCCTGGTCCTCGATGCGGCGCATCAGGCCGTCCAGCTCGCCGGGCTCACGCGACCCCCCCTGCCGGTACAGCTCGGCGAAGCCCCTGATGGTGGTGAGCGGGGTCCGCAGCTCGTGGCTGGCGTCGGCCACGAAGCGCCGCATCCGGTCCTCCGACCGGCGGGCGGCCTCCTCCGACCGGCGGGCCATGCCCTCCGAAGCGGCGCGGGCGCGGAAGGCCGACTCGATCTGGGCGAGCATCGTGTTCAGCGCCTCCCCGAGCCGGCCGACCTCGGTGCGGGAGTCGGGGTGGGGCACGCGCCGGGCAAGGTCGCCGGCCGCGATGGCCCCGGCGGTCTGCTCGATCTCGACGAGGGGGCGCAGGCTTGCGCGCACGATCGCCGCACCGACGCCGGCCAGCACCACCAGCACGACCAGGCTCACGATCAAGTCGATGCGCTGCAAGCTCCCGACGGTGCTGTCGATCTCGTCCAGGCTGGCGGCGACCGCGACGCTGCCGCCGGAGCGGTCCTTGCGTGGTACGACAAGGACGCGCCACTGCCCCCCACCCGCGGTGGCTGGGACGGTGATGGGCCTGCCGGCGTGCGCCTGGAGCCAGGCGGCGTCGTCGGGCAGCCGGGGTGGCGGCTGACCCTCTTCCGGCAGGTCGGGGAGGCTCTCGTTGGTGACCTTGCCGGTCGCGTCACGGAACTGGATCAAGTACGGGGTGGGACCTCCGCGGCGCTCGTCCCCCCGGTCGGGCGGGGGTCGAGGCGGGGGCGGGTGGTCGAAGTCTCGGGCGACGCCGTCGAGCTGGTCGTCCAAGCGGCCGACCAGGGAGCCGCGCAGCGCCGCGACGCTGGCCAGGCCGATGAGGACGAGCGCGACGGTCACCAAGGTCAGCACGGCGACGATCAGCTTGACGCGCAGCGGCGTGCGGCCCAGCAGCCGCCGCCCCGACGACCACGGCCGGGCCGCCAGCCCGCCCACAGGACCCCATCGCACGCGCGTCATCCTCTACGAGTCGGGCAGCCGCAGCACGTACCCGACGCCGCGGATGGTGTGGATCAGCCTGGGCTCGACGGTGTCGACCTTGCGGCGGAGGTAGGACACGTACGACTCGACGATGCCCGAGTCACCCTGAAAGTCGTAGTTCCACACGTAGTCGAGGATCTGCCCCTTGGACAGGACCCGTCCGACGTTGGTCATCAGGTAGCGCAGCAGCTTGAACTCGGTCGGCGACAGCTGCACGCGGCTTCCGGCCCGCCACACCTCGTGGCCCTCCTCGTCCAGCTCCAGGTCGGCGGCCCGCAACCGGGACGGCGACGGCATGCCGGCCCGGGTGCGACGCAGCACCGCCCGGATCCGGGCGATCACCTCCTCCAGGCTGAACGGCTTGGTGACGTAGTCGTCGCCGCCCAGCGTCAGCCCGGTCACCTTGTCCTCGGTGGCGTCCCGAGCGGTCAGGAACAGCACGGGGGTCCGCACGTCGCCCGACCGGAGCCGGCGGGCGACGTCGAAGCCGTCGAGGTCGGGCAGCATCACGTCGAGCACGACCAGGTCCGGCCGGTGCCGCTGCGCGGCCTGGAGCGCCTCCAGGCCGTTCGCGGCAGTGGCCACCTCGAACCCGGCGAGCCGCAGGCTGGCCGACAAGAGCTCGAGGATGTTGGGCTCGTCCTCCACGACCAGCAGCCGGGCCTCCGGCTGCTGGCGCTGACCGAGGGGCGCGACCGGCTCGCTCATGGGCACCTCCCCGACCGCAGCGGCGACCGTCGGATCATCGTCTCCATGCTCGCATGCTCCTTGTTCCACGACCTCACGACCGGCGTTCCACGACCTCACGACCGGCGTTCCACGACGTCACCGGCGTTTCGACGACCTCACCACCGGCGTTCCACGACCTCACCACCGCCATGCTCGGCTCCGCGCCTTGAGCCAGCCTGGGCCCTTCCTGGGAGTTTGCTGAGCGCGACCGCCCCAAGAGACCCCAGGCCAGGAGACCGGGGCCGGGCCCCACCGGGGGCTTTCCCCGCGCGGCTCCACCAGCGGTGGTGCTGCTCCGCTACTTCCAGGCGCTGAGCCAGGACTGAGATCGCCGCCCGCGTCGGCTACTCCCAGATGCACGTCTCCCGCCTGCTCCGCCGCGCCATCGAGCGCATGCGGGGCGAGGCGGCGGGCTGAGCCACGTCAGCGGCCGCTGGCGCCGGCGGCCGGGGCGGGCTCGTTCCCGCCAGGGTGGCGTGCCTGCCGCAGCAGCTGGCGGACCTCCTCGTCGGAGACCTGAGGGAACTCCCGGTAGGAGAGCCCGACCGCGCGAAACCTCGGCGGGGTGCTGACGCAGACCACCTCGTCGGCCTCCCGTGCCAGCTCGTCGCAGGTCGACGCAGGCGAGGTGGGCACGCCGACCACGACCCGGCTGGGCCCGAGGCGCTGGACCGCGGCCACCGCAGCCCGCATCGTCGAGCCGGTGGCCAGGCCGTCGTCGACCAGGATGGCGACTCTTCCGCCGACCTCGGGCGGGGGCCGGCCCTCCCGGTAGGCGCGCTCGCGCCGCTCGAGCTCCTGGCGCTCCGCCTCGGTGATCCGCTCGACGGCCACGTCAGGGATGCCGTAGGCGCGCACGAGCCCCTCGTTGAGCACGCGCACGCCGCCGGAGGCGATGGCCCCCATGGCGAGCTCCTCCCGACCGGGGACGCCGAGCTTGCGTACCAGGAAGACGTCCAGCGGCGCGACCAGCAACCTGGCCACCTGACAGCCGACCGGGACACCGCCGCGTGGGAGGGCGAGCACGACCACGTCGTCCCGCCTCGCGAAGTGTGTCAGGATCGAGGCGAGCGCGACGCCCGCCTCGTCCCGGTCGCGGAACACCACGCGCATCGGGTGCCTCCAGCCACAATCTGGCGGCCCACGGACCGGTGCCGTCGGGCGACGGTGTGCCGGACCGCCTGACGTCGTCATCGTCAGCATGTCGTCATCGTCAGCATATGGAATAGCCCGACCGGGGCGGCGGCAAACCGCCCGGTGGCCCCGGTCCCGGCCCGGCCCTGCCTGCGCCGCCGTCACCGGGCCGGAGGGCCGCCCGGGCCGAATCGCAAACGGACCTCGGACACCGATCGGCCCCACCCTAGGATGGGCGGGGCCGATGATCATCCCGAGCGCCCAGCCGCCAGTTCAGGCTTCGTGGTCGGGCCAGCCCGTCGGCTTGGAGCCGCCACGAACCGCGCACATTGCGCAGGAACAGCCGGGCAGGGATCGAGTTCAGAGCCGCCTCACGGCAGCGGCCCCGCCAGCGGGTCGGGTGGAGTCTCCATACCACCGTCTCCTCGGGTCATGGCCTGTCGCCTCGACAAGGCTCGGGCCGGACCCTCCGAGTCTACTCCAAGGCCCCAGGGCGTAAACCCCTAAATTTGGCCGGCCAGGCGAGGCCTGGTTGGCGGAGGGCTGCCGTGGTAGCAGGGACGGGCACAGGACGCGACGGCGAGGAGGCGATGGTGGAGATCGGCTATTTCCTGTCCAGCGAGGAGCACGGCCCGCGTGAGCTGGTGCGCTACGCCCAGCAGGCGGAGCAGGCGGGGTTCCGCTTTCTACCGGCGCGAGGTGCTCCCACGGGTCGGCTGACGCCGCCTCGACTGCGTGGTCGCCGCCGCGAGTCCGGCGGAAGCGCCCCACGCTTGCGTCCGCCCCGTGGTCTGCGCCAGGCTCTCGGACCACCGGGTCGATCGAGGAGGCAGCATGCGGCTTGGGCTGAGCGTCGGGTACTGGGGCCTCGGGGTCACTGCGGCCGACCAGCTCAGCATGAGCCAGGAGGCCGAGCGGCTCGGCTACGGCTCGGTGTGGGCGTCGGAGGCGTACGGCTCGGACGCGGCCACCGTGCTCGCCTGGCTCGCCGCGCAGACCAGCACGATCGGCATCGGCTCGGCCATCTTCCAGCTCCCCGCGCGCAGCCCGGCCATGACCGCGATGACCGCGGCCACCCTGGACCAGCTCTCCGGTGGGCGCTTCCGGCTCGGGCTCGGCCTGTCCGGCCCTCAGGTCGCTGAGGGCTGGCACGGCCAGCGCTACGCCCAGCCGCTCGCGCGCACCCGCGACTACGTGGCCGTCGTGCGGATGGCGCTCGCCCGCCAGCGGGTCGAGTACCACGGCGACACCTACGACCTGCCCCTGCCCGGCGGCCCGGGCAAGGCGCTCAAGCTCACCATCGGCCCAGCCCAGCAGCGGCTCCCGATCTACCTGGCCAGCATCGGCCCGAAGAACACCGCGCTCGCTGCCGAGATCGCCGACGGCTGGATGCCGTTCATGCTGTCGCCCGAGCACATGGGTGAGTTCCGGCCCCACCTGGAGGCGGGCGCGGCCCGGGCCGGCCGCAGCCTCGACGAGGTCGACATCGCCCCCATGGTGAGCACGCAGGTGTCCGACGACGTCGAGGCGGCCCGGGACGCCATGCGCTTCATGCTCGCCCTCTACGTCGGCGGCATGGGCTCGCGCCAGCAGAACTTCTACAACCAGCTCGTCCGCCGCTACGGCTTCGAGGAGGCGGCCGTCAAGGTGCAGGAGCTGTACCTGGCGGGACGGCAGGGGGAGGCGATGGCGGCGCTGCCCGACAAGCTGATCGACCTCGTCTCGCTCTGCGGCCCGGCCGGCGCGGTGCGCGAGCGCCTGACCGCGTTCCGGGAGGCGGGTGTCGGTACCCTGATCGTCGCCCCGGTGATGGGCACCCTGGAGGACCGGCTAGGGCAGTTGCGGGTGCTCGCCGAGCTGGCGGCGTAGCGCAGTCCGTAGCCAGGAGCGCCCATGCCCTGGCCGGGCTGATCGCCTCAGTCCAACAGGGCCGACAACTCGTCGGGATCGGTGACCGGGCGCTTGCAGACAAAGTGCTCGCAGACGTAGGCGGTGGCGCGGCCGTCGACCATGGTCCGGTCGGCGAGCAGCGGCACCCGCGCGGCAGCCTCCTGGTCGTCCTGGGCGGCCAGGGCGAGCACCTGGTTGGGCTGGTAGCGACCCCGCACCCGGTCGAGCAGCGCGCGGGTGCCGAGCGCGGCCGGGTTGCCCACGATCGCGACCTCGCGCACCCGGGACAGGGCGAAGTCGGCAGCCGAGAGGGCGTAGCCGAAGCCGGTCGGCGCCCGCGGCACCACGTCCTGGACGAGCCGGAGGGCGCCCGCGGCCGCCTCGTCGTACGCGGTCTCGCCGGTGAGGCGGGCCAGGCGCTGGAGCACGTCGGCGGCCACCGACGACCCGGAGGGCACCGCGTTGTCGAACAGCTCGCGGGGCCGGAGCACGAGCCGCTCGGCGTCCGACCCGGTCTGGTAGAAGCCGCCCCGCTCGGGGTCGGCGAACAGCTCGAGGATCGCGTCCGCGAGCTGGCGCGCCTCGGTCAGCCAGCGCAGCTCGAAGGTGGTCTCCCACAGCGTCAGGCAGGCCTCCGCCATGCAGGCGTAGTCGTCGAGGTAGCCGGGTCCGCCGGCGCGGCCGTCGCGCCAGGCGCGCAGCAGGCGGCCGTCTGGCCCGCGCAGCCTGACCAGGACGAACTCGGCCGCGGCCAGCGCCGCCTCGACCAGGGAGGGCTCGTCGAAGGCGCGCCCCGCCTCGGCCAGCGCGGAGATCGCGAGCCCGTTCCAGGCGGCCAGCACCTTGTCGTCAGTGGCCGGGTGGACGCGGGCCTCGCGGGCCTCGAACAGGCGGCGGCGCCCGTCCGCCCACCGCTGCTCGAGCTCCCCGAGGCCGAGGCCGTGCCGCATGGCCACCTTCTCGGCCGCCTCCGGCATCCACAGGACGTTGGTGCCCTCCCAGTTCCCCTCCGGGGTGGCGCCGAACAGGTCGGCGACCACCTCGCCGGCGTGGTCGACCAGCTCGTCGTAGGACCAGACGAAGAACTTCCCCTCGACGCCCTCCGAGTCGGCGTCCTGGGACGAGAAGAAGCCGCCCTCGGGGTGGCGCAGCTCGCGCAGCAGGTACCCGGCGGTCTCCCGGGCGATGCGGCGGTAGCGGGGCCACCCGGTCACCTGCCAGGCGTGGGTGTAGACCCGCACGAGCTGGGCGTTGTCGTACAGCATCTTCTCGAAGTGCGGGACCAGCCAGCGGCCGTCGGTCGAGTAGCGGTGGAAGCCCCCGCCGAGCTGGTCGTACACGCCTCCGAGGGCCATGCGGTTCAGGGTCAGCTCGACCATCTCGAGGGCGCCCTCCCAGCCCCGCAGCGAGGCACGCAGGGCGAACTCCAGCGTCATCGGCTGGGGGAACTTGGGCGCCGGGCCGAACCCGCCCCACCTCGGGTCGAACACCCGCCGCAGGCCGTCGAACGCCTGGCGCAGCAGCTCCTCGGAGAGCGGCACGGTCGCCGGCTCCAAGTCCAACGACTGCGCGGCGATGTGGCCGACCACCGCCTCGCCCTGGCGGCGGGCGTCCTCGCGCCGCTCCCGCCAGGCCTCGGCCACCGCGAGCAGTACCTTGCGGAAGCCGGGCAGGCCGTGCCGGTCGGTCCTGGGGAAGTAGGTGCCGGCGAAGAACGGGCCCCCGTCGGGGGTGAGGAACACCGTCATCGGCCAGCCGCCCTGGCCGGTCATGGCCTGGACCGCGTCCATGTAGATCCCGTCCAGGTCGGGACGCTCCTCGCGGTCCACCTTGACCGGCACGAAGTGCTCGTTCATGACCGCGGCGGTCTCCGGGTCCTCGAACGACTCATGCGCCATGACGTGGCACCAGTGGCACGCCGCGTAGCCGACAGACAGCAGGATCGGCTTGTCCTCGCGGCGCGCCCGCTCCAGCGCCTCCTCGCCCCAGGGGTACCAGTCGACCGGGTTGTCGGCGTGCTGGAGCAGGTAAGGGCTGGTCTCGCCGGCCAACCGGTTGCCCCTGCGCGCCTCGGCCATGCCTACAGCGTACCCCGCAGGACCTCCCTGGCGAAGGTCTCGCTCACGCCTTGGCACCTTCCGCCGGGCCGCTCATGGCCCGTTCTTCCGCCATGATGCGCCTCCTGGCCAGGCGCATCCACGCTGGCCAGGCCCGATTCCGCTACTGGAGGGGAGGCCGCTCGTGGTCCGCCGGTGGCAGGTCCGCCGGTGGCAGGTCCGCCGGTGGCCAGGCGCCCTCGACGGTGACCGCGCGGGCCGCGAGCAGGACGCCGGCCCGGGCGGCCTCCACCGGGTCGGCGCCGCCGGCCCGCGCGACCAGGTAGCCGGCGGCGAGCGCATCCCCGGCGCCGGTGGGGTCGACGACCGCGGCGGGCACGGCACCCAGGGCGTGCAGGCGGTCCCCGGCCGCCACCAGCACCCCGCCAGGGCCGAGCTTGACCACGGCGACCGGCACCCGCCGAGCCAGCGCGCCGGCGGCCCGCGCGGGGTCGGCCAAGCCGGTCAGGGCGACCGCTTCCTCGGCGTTGGCGAGCAGGGTCCCCGCCGCCGACGCGGCAGCCACCACGGCCGGCCGGGCCGGGCCGGCCAGCAGCGGCCACGAGCTGGCGTCGACCGCGGCCGGCCGGGTCCGGCCCGCCACCCGGGCGGCGGCCAGAGCCGCCCCGTGCGATCCGGGCCGCAGCAGGGTGTAGCCGCTCACGAAGACGGCGTCCGTCCCGGCCAGGCCGGCGAGCACGTCGCGCTCGTCCAGGGCGGCGTTGGCCCCGGGGTCGGCGACAAAGCTCCGCTCCCCCGCCTCCCAGACCACCAGCATCGCCCCGGTGGGCCGGGACGCGGCGGGCGGGTGGATCTCGACCCCCCGCCCGGCCAGGGCCGCGGCGAGCAGCTCGCCGGCGAGGTCGGCCCCGCGCCTGGCCACGACCCGGGCGCCGGCCCCGGCCGCGCGCACCCAGACGGCGACGTTGGCGGCGGCCCCGCCGGGCCGTAGGGCCACCGACCCGGGCACGTCCCCGCCTCGGGCGAGCGCGGGCGCGGTCACGCAGACGTCGACCATCAGGTCGCCGACGCATCCCACGAGCGGGGGCCGGCCGCTCAGGGCAGGACCAGGAGGCGGGCCCGCAACGTCACTTCACGTAGTGCCGGTAGCTCTCCTCCGCCGGCTGGCACCGCGGGCAGCGCGGCATCGGCGTCACCCAGGCCGTGATGACGAGGTTGAAGGGCAGCAGCGCACCGCACAGCGAGCACCTCGTGTAGTCGGACCGGAGCTCGATCTTGATGACCTCGGCCATTGCTCCACCTTCTCGTGGAAGGGCGATCGAAATCGCAGGCAGACGAGGTGCAAGCAGCCCGTGCCAGCCAAGCGACCGAGGAAGAGTATTGCTCCAGCATGCGTGGACAAACCAAATTCGCCCACTCCGTGAGCGGAAATAGCGTTTTGCGGAATCTGGCATGGTTGGCGGGCTACTCGCCGCCAGCGCCGGCTGAGTAGTGGTGGACGGTGCCGGCGGCTCAGCCTGGTGTCGCCGACGTCCAGGCGAGCAGCCCGGCGGCGTCCCAGGCGTTGACCACCAGGTCGGGGGTGACGCCGCAGGCGAACGCGCGCTCGCAGCCCAGGACCAGCCAGTCGAGCTGGCCGGGGGCATGGGCGTCGGAGTCGACGGCGAAGCGGCAGCCGGCCTCGACGGCGAGGCGCAGCAGCCGCTTGGGCGGGTCCTGGCGCTCGGGGCGCGAGTTGACCTCGACCGCTGTGCGGAACTCGGCGCAGGCGGCGAACACCAGCTCGGGGTCGAAGGCCGACTCGGGGCGGCCCCGCTTGCCGGTCAGGATCCGCCCGGTGCAGTGGCCGAGGACGTCGGTGTGCGGGTTGGCGACCGCGGCCACCATCCGCCGGGTCATGTCCGGCGCCTCCATGCGCAGCTTGGAGTGGACGCTGGCCACCACCAGGTCCAGCCGGGCGAGCAGCTCGTCCTCCTGGTCGAGCGAGCCGTCCTCGAGGATGTCGACCTCGATGCCGGTGAGGACCCGGAACGGTGGACCAGGCCGAGCCGCCGCCTGCTCGGCGAGCCGCTGGTTGAGCGCTGTCACCTCGTCGAGCTGGGCCCGCAGCCGCTCGGGGCTGAGGCCTCGCGCCACCGTGAGGCTGGGCGAGTGGTCGGTGAGGGCCAGGTACTCGTGGCCAAGGTCCCGGGCGGCGGCCGCCATCTCGGCCACCGGGCTGCCCCCGTCGCTCCAGGTCGAGTGGGTGTGGCAGTCGCCTCGCAGGGCGGCGCGCAACTCGGCGGCGCCCTCGGCCACCGGGCGGCCCTCGGTCGCCTCCAGGCGGCGCAGGTACACCGGCACCTCGCCGGCCAGCGCCTCGCGGATCACCCGCTCGGTCACCTCGCCGACGCCGGGCAGGGCGCGCAGGCCGGGACCGGCCGCGAGCCGGGCCAGCTCGTCGGGCTCGATCTCCTCGACCACGGCAGCGGCGCGCCGGAACGCCCGTACCCGGTAGGTGGGCTCGAGCGCGCGCTCGAGCAGGAACGCGATGCGCCGCAGCGCCTCGACCGGCGTCACCGCGCTCACCTCCCTGGCCGTGTGCCCCGCCCGGCCGTGTGCCCCGCCCGGCCGTGTGGACCGCCCGGCGGCGGCGCCATGGTGCCCCAGATGCGGGCGGGCGCGTCGAAGCCGTGCGTGCGAGCGGGACCGGCATCGACCTCAGGGTGTCGACCATCTGGGAGGGGAGCGGCGGCGTGGGCGGCTTCTTCGAGCGCACCTTCGCCCCCAAGGGTTGCACGCCATCTACGACGACATGCTCGACCGGCTGACAAGGGTCGTCGGGGCCGAGCCGGCCCATGGTTGACCGGCTCGGACACGGCGGCGTAACGAATCGCCGAAGAACCCCGGAGCCTGGTTGCGAAGCTGTCTGCTTTGACCTAGAACGTAGCCACTCGGTAAGTCGAGCTATAGGTGGGGGGGCCCGCAGCCGACAATTCGTGCCGAGCACAACGCCGGTCCACCCTCGTCCCGCTTGCCGGCCGGGGTGGGGCTCATCCTCAGAGGCAGGAGACACATGAGCGGGCTCATCCTCAGAGGCAGGAGGCACATGAGCGGGCTCATCCTCAGAGGCAGGAGACACATGAGCGGGCTCATCCTCAGAGGCAGAAGGCACATGAGCGGGCTCATCCTCAAGGGCAGAAGGCACATGAGCGGGCTCGTCGGGAAGTTGCCGCTGTCGGGTTGGCAGCGGGTGGCCGCGGCGGTCGTGCTGGCCGCGCTGCTGCTCGCGGTCGGCACGGTGGCGGCGGCTGCCCGTGCCGGGGGCCCGCCCGGCAAGATCTTGGCCGGGGTGACGATCAGCGGGGTGGACGTCGGCGGGATGACCCGGGCCGAGGCCGCCAAGGCCGTAGAGGGCCACGCTGCCAAGTCCCTGCATCGCCCGATCATGGTCCTGGTCGGCGACAAGCGGTTCCGCATGACCCCGGCCGGGGTGGGCCGGGGCGCAACGATCGAGCAGGCCGTCAGCGAGGCGCTGGCCGGCCCGCGGCTCTCGTTCTTCGGCCGTATCTGGCACAAGGCCATCAAGCGGCCGGTCACCATGTCGGTCGACCTGAACACCACCACCGACGACCAGCGGGTGGCCGCGTTCGTGGGCCGGATCGCCCAGCGCGTCGCGGTCGCGCCGGTCGACGCGCGCATCGAGCTGGTGGACGGCAAGCCCGTGATCGAGCGCGCCCGCGCCGGCCGCGCCCTCGACGTCAAGGCCGCCACCAAGGGTCTGCTCAAGGTGCTCGGCGAGTCGGGCCACAAGGAGGCGCGGCTGGCCCTGTCGCCGGTGACGCCGAAGGTGACCGACGACCAGCTCGGCACGACGATCGTCATCGACAAGGCGAAGAACCGCCTCAGGCTGTTCAAAGGAACCAAGGTCGTGAAGACCTACGGGGTGGCCACGGCCATGCGCGGCTTCTCCACCCCGAGCGGCACCTGGCAGGTCATGCGGAAGATGGTCAACCCGACCTGGCACAACCCGGCCCCGGACACCTGGGGCGCGGACATGCCACTCGTCATCCCGCCCGGCCCGGGCAACCCGCTCGGGACAAGGGCGCTGGCCCTGGACGCCACCGGCATCCTCATCCACGGCACCTACTCGACCTGGTCCATCGGGACCTACGCCTCCCACGGCTGCATCCGGATGCGCCTGTGGGACGCCGAAGACCTCTATCCGCGGGTCCCTGTGGGCACCAGGGTGCTGATCCACCGCTAGCCAGGCGAGTGTTCGTCTCACGGGTGCCGGTGGGCACCAAGGTGCTCATCCACCAGGAGCCAGGCGAGTCCCACCATCTCCTCGCACCCGGCGGTTGGAGTCTAGGACGGCGGGCGGGCGCAGGTTCCCGGCCGATTCAGGCCGCTGCGACCGGCCCTGGCTCGGTCCGGACGCGGCCGTAGGTGGTGGTGCGCTGCTCGAGGCGCCGGCCGAGCGGCTCGACGATGCGGGCGAAGTCCTCGGCCTCCATCATCTGGCCGTGGCTGGCGCCGGCGGCCCGGCTGATGTTCTCGTCCATCAGCGTGCCACCGAGGTCGTTGACCCCGCCCAGGAGCGCCTGGCGCACCCCGTCGGGCCCCATCTTCACCCAGGAGACCTGGATGTTGGGGATGTGGCCGGCGTAGGCGATGCGGGCGACCGCGTGCATCAGCAGCGCCTCGCGGAACGTCGGGCCGGGCCGAGACAGCCGCTTGCGGTAGATGGGCGCGGCCATGTGGACGAAGGGCAGGGGCACGAACTCGGTGAACCCGCCGGTCTCCTCCTGCAGCGCCCGCGTCCGCAGCATGTGCCTGGCCCAGCTCCTGGGCTGCTCGACGTGGCCGAACATGATGGTGATGTTGGAGCGCAGCCCGACCGAGTGGGCCGTGCGGTGCACCTCGAGCCACTCCTCGGTGTTCACCTTGTCGGGGCAGATGACCGCGCGGACCTCGTCGTCGAGGATCTCCGCGGCGGTCCCGGGCAGCGTGGCCAGGCCGGCCGCCTTGAGCCGCAGGAGGTAGTCGCGCAGGGGCTCGCCGAGCCGGCGGGCGCCCTCGTGGACCTCGAGGGCGGTGAACCCATGAATGTGGATGCCTGGCGCGGCCTGGTGGACCGCCCTGGCCACCTCCACGTAGTAGTCGCCGTCGAAGCTGGGGTGGATGCCGCCCTGCAGGGTCACCTCGGTGGCCCCGAGCGCCTCGGCCTCGACCACCCGGCCGGCGATCTCGTCCAGGCCGAGCAGGTAGGGCGCACCGCGCAGGTTCAGGCTGAGTGGGCCCTTGGAGAAGGCGCAGAACCGGCACCGGAAGGTGCAGACGTTGGTGTAGTTGATGTTGCGGTTGCGCACGAAGGTGACGACCTCGCCGGCGTCGCGCCGGCGCAGCCCGTCGGCCAGCTCGGCGACGGCCCGGACCTCCGGCCCGCGGGCGGCGAACAGCGCCACGATCTCGTCCTCGCCGACCTCCTGCCCGACCGCGACGCCGTCGAGCACCTCGGCCACCCGCCCGCGCCGCCCCGGCCGGCCCCGGCCGGCCCCGGCCGGCTCGACGAGCACCGCGGCCGGCTCGACGAGCACCGGTGGCGGCTCGATATCGCCGGCTGCCCAGCGGTCGTCGCGCCCGAGCCACTCGGCGTCGGCGCGGTCCAGGACCGGGAAGACCATCGCCGGGTCGAGCCAGCGGCCCGGGTCGGCGGCGAACTCCGGGTAGACCGTGAGGCGGGGGGCCAGCACCATGCCGGCCGCCTCGGTGACCTGCCGGAGCCGGTCAAGGGCGGGCCAGGGCCGCTCCGGGTTGACGTGGTCGGCGGTGACCGGGCTCACCCCACCCCAGTCGTTGATGCCGGCCTCGAGCAGCACCCCGAAGTCCTCGGTCAGGTTGGGGGGGGCCTGCAGGTGGATGGAAGGGTCGAGCAGGACTCGGGCGGCCGCGACCGTCCACAGGTACTCGTCGAGCGACGGCGCTGGCGTGTCGGCCATGGCCGTGCCCGGCTTCGGGCGGAAGTTCTGGACGATGACCTCCTGGACGTGCCCGTGACGCCGGTGGCTGGCGTCGATCGCGGCCAGCGCCTCGAGCCGCTCGGCTCTGGTCTCGCCGATGCCGACCAGGATCCCGGTGGTGAACGGGACGGCCAGGGCGCCGGCGGCCTCGAGGGTGGCCAGCCGGCGGGCCGGCAGCTTGGTCCGGCAGCGGGCGTGGGGGCCGCCCGGCTCGTGCAGCCGCTCGGACAGCGACTCGAGCATCATGCCCTGGCTGGCGGTGACCGGCCGGAGCTGGGCCAGCTCGTCCGGGTGCAGCGCGCCCGCGTTGGCGTGGGGCAGCAGGCCGGTCTCGGCCACCACCTGGCGGCACGCCTCGGCCAGGTAGTCGACGGTCGAGGCGTGGCCGAGGGCGGCCAGCCCGGCCCGGGCCGCCGGGTAGCGCTCCTCGGGCCGCTCGCCCAGGGTGAACAGGGCCTCGTGGCAGCCGTGGGCCTGGCCGGCCCGGGCGATCTCCAGGACATGCTCGACGGTGAGGTAGGGGCCGGCGTCCAGGCGGGCTG
This sequence comes from Actinomycetes bacterium, assembly GCA_036000965.1. Taxonomy (NCBI): domain Bacteria; kingdom Bacillati; phylum Actinomycetota; class Actinomycetes; species Actinomycetes bacterium. Next base: position 53,393 of record DASYUT010000078.1, on the reverse strand, counting down.
GAGGCTTGGCAAAGGTGCAGTAGCCGCAGTGGTCGCGGCAGAGCATGGTCAGGGGGATGAAGACCTTGGGCGAGTAGGTCACCCTGGACCCGAAGCGGCGGTCGCGGATGCGCCGCGCCTCGGCCAGGAGCTCGGCGGCGGGGGTGGCTGGGGTCACGGCATGCTTCGACATGCCAGCAGCGTCGAGGGACCGCTTCAGAAAGTCAAGTGAAAGCTCCTCTGCTACGGTGCCGATCGTGACGAAGCGCTACCCGTTGCCCGGACCGGTCGCCCGCTCCCTCGAGACGGTCGGGGACCGGTGGACGCTGCTCGTCATCCGCGAGCTCCTGCTGGGCACTGCCCGCTACGCCGAGCTGGAGCGGGCGCTGCCCGGGATCCCCTCGAACCTGCTCGCGGAGCGGCTGCGCCTGCTGGAGGACGAGGGCGTCGCCGTGCGCGCCCCCGGCGACCGGGGCTACCGGCTGACCGCCAAGGGCCGCGACCTGGCCCCGGTCCTGGCCAGCCTGGCCGCCTGGGGCATGCGGCACTACGGAGAGCCGTCCTCCGCTCTTGCCACCCATGCCGGCTGCGGAGGGCGGGTGCTCACGCGGTCGTCCTGCTCCCGCTGCGGGGCCGCCGTCTCCTCCACCGAGCTGGACCTGCGCGGCCTCCCCTGAGGCGCCAAGGCCAGCGGCCTCCCTGAGGCGGCAAGGCCAGAAGAAGCATTCGGTCTGCTCTGGTCTCTTGGGATATTTCTGTCGTATGCTCTTCTGGATAGGACCGGGTCCGGCCCATCCCCCATCCCCGGCCTGTACAGCTGAGCGTTGGATAAGAACCGTTCGGAACGACCTGGTCGTTCCACCGTTCGTATCCTACGATCATGGTCACAGGGTCCCCCAACTTCGAACCGGTCTTTCGACGTCAGCCCTGCTGATAAGGGGACGCCATGCATCCCGCACCCCACCGGGCCCGACAGGTCCGCCCGCCACGCCCATCTCCCACTCCCAGCCTGCCGGGGCCGCTGGATGGCCTCGATCTTCCCCGCATCCTGCGCGAGACGTGCGAGCGCGCCCGTTGGAGCTACGCCGAGATCTGGGTGCCCGATCCCGACGGCGACGGGCTCGGGCTCCACCAGGCCTGGTATGGCAACCAGGCCTGCGCCAGGCACTTCCGGCCGCCGACCGAGGCGCTGGCGTTCACGCCGGGCACCGGCCTGCCGGGCCGGGCCGCGCACACGCGGCAGCTCGTGCTCGTGCCCGACGTCACCGTCGACCCCGAGTTCTGCCGGCCGACCGCGGCCCGCAAGGCGGGCCTGCGAGTGGGGCTGGCGGTACCGGTGGTCGCCGGGGGGGAGGTGACCGCCGTGCTCACATTCTTCGGCCCCGAGGACGCCGAGGCCGACCCGCCCCTGGCCACGCCCGCCCAGGAGGTCGCCGACCTGCTGGCCCGGTGCCTCGAGGAACCGGTCGGCCAGACCGCCCCGTTCTGACATCCTCCTCTGCCTGCAGGCAGAGAATTCCCGGTTGGCTCTCCGGGCGGTGCTTTGTCGCTCCGGGGTGGTTCGCGGAAGCGGCTCCCCGGTCAGCCGAGCGCGACCGGGGTCGCGCCCTGGACCACCGCCTCGACGATGGCGGCGGCACCGACGATGGTCGCCCCGGGCACGAGTTGGTCGGCGGTGATGCCGCGGGGGGTGGTGCACGCGCTGCACCCCCAGATCGCCCCGCCGGCGGCCACGAAGTCGGCCAGGAGGGGCCCGAGGTCCGGGTAGCCGTCGAGGCGGACCGTGTCGGCGTACCCCCGCTGGCAGAGCCAGGCGCCCTCGGCGGTCAGCAGCACGACCGCCTCCTGGCCGGAGGCGGCGGCCACGCTGGCGGCGATGAACGGGACGATGGCGCGCTCCGGGTCGTCGGCGCCGTGGGTGCAGTGGAAGAGCAGCTTGGCCATGTCTGGCTCCTTTCCTACCGCGACTGGGGGCCGCTCCCCGGCTGGTGGCAGACCAGGTCGATGACCACGGCGGTGGCGAGCACCACGACCTGGTCCTCGCCCTCGACGACGTCCACGGCGTAGGTGTCGGTCATCGTGAACAGCTCCTTGGAGACCCTGGCCACCCGGCGGTCCCCGCGCGAGAGCAGGTAGTCGTTGGCGAAGAAGTTGCCGGTGACCCGGAAGCCGGCCTGGCCCGGGGTGTCGACCGTGAACCGCCGCCCCGAGGTGAACGGCACCGCCTTGACCACCGCGGCCACCCGGCCGCCGCGCACCACCTCGTACCGGGGCCGCAGCGCCATCTTGCGCTGGCGCACGACCGCGACCTCGATGCCGGTCGCGTCCTTGACCGAGAGCCTGCGGCCGAGCAGGGACGCCCGGCCATGGACCACGAAGGCGTCCCGGCCCGCCTCGTCCCTGATCGAGTAGTCGCTCGCCCGGGCCAGCAGCGACTGCTTCACCACGTAGCGCACGGCGCTGATCCTATCCGGGCGGGTTCAGGTTCACCGGGGCACCGCCGTCACCGGAATCGGGCAGACTAGTGAGAAGCGGTCGAGCCTTCCCAAGGAGCAGGGCCATGGCGCGCACCCGGATGGTCGTGGTCGGCGGGGACGCCGCCGGCATGAGTGCGGCATCGCAGGCGCGCCGGCGCCGGCCCGCCTCTGACCTCGAGATCGTGGCGTTCGAGCGGGGGCCACACACCTCCTACTCGGCCTGCGGGCTGCCCTACTACGCCGGCGGCGTGGTCGCGGACTGGAACGAGCTGATCACCCGGAACCCGGCCCAGTTCGCCGAGCAGGGCATCGACGCCCGCACCGGCCACCTGGTCGAGGAGGTCGACCTGGTGGCCGGGCGGGTGCGCGTGCGCGAGCTGGCCGGCGGGAGGACCTTCGACGAACCGTGGGACGTGCTGGTGGTCGCCACCGGCTCGGAGCCGATCCGGCCGCCGCTGCCCGGCATCGACCTGCCAGGCGTCCACGGCCTCTCGATCCTCCAGGACGGCATCGACCTGCGCCGGGCAGTGGACGCCAAGCCGGACCGGGCGGTCGTCATCGGCGGCGGCTACATCGGGCTCGAGGTGGCCGAGGCGCTCGTCTACCGGGGCGTGCCCACCTCCCTGGTCGAGCAGGGCCCCGAGGTGATGAGCAGCGTCGACCCGGACATGGGGGCGCTGGTCGGCGAGGCCCTGCGCGAGGCCGGCGTGGAGGTCTTCACCGACGAGAAGGTCGAGGCGGTCGAGGGCGGCAGCCGGGTGCGCGCGGTGCGCACCGCCGCCCGGACCCTGCCCGCCGACCTCGTCGTGCTCGGCCTCGGCACGCGGCCCGCCACCCGCCTGGCCCACGAGGCCGGCATCGCCATCGGCCAGACCGGCGCGATCGTGGTCGGGCCCCGCATGCAGACGCCGCAGGAGGGCGTCTGGGCGGCCGGGGACTGCGTGGAAACGCGCCACCTGGTCTCCGGCGCGCCGGTCAACTACCACCTGGGCACGATCGCCAACAAGCAGGGCCGGGTCTGCGGCATCAACCTGGGCGGCGGGTACGCCACCTTCCCGGGCGCACTGGGGACCGCGGTGACCCAGATCTGGCCGGTCGAGGTGGCCCGGACCGGGCTGTCAGAGGCCGAGCTGGCCCCGCTCGGGCTTGAGTACGAGACCGTTTCGGTCGACTCGACCACCCGGGCCGGTTACTTCCCGGGCGCGGCCCCGATCCGGACCAAGGTGATCGCCGAGCGGCGCTCCGGCCGGCTCCTCGGCGCCCAGATCGTCGGCCGGGAGGGCGCCGCCAAGCGGATCGACGTGTTCGCCACCGCACTGTGGAACCGCATGACCGTCGACGACATGGTCCACCTCGACCTGTCCTACGCACCGCCCTTCGCGCCGGTCTGGGACCCGGTGCTCATCTCGGTGCGCAAGCTCAGCGAGCGGATCGAGGACACCCTGCGGGACTGCCGGTGAACGCCTCCCGCGTCACGACGCCCCGGAGCCGAACAGCTCGACGCGGTGGTCGGCGCACAGCCCCAGCGAGGTCGCTTCCTGGCGGCCGCAGGCGCGCACCGTCCCGTCCGGCATGTGCACGTCGGCCCAGCAGGTGTCCTCGGGCTGTGGGGTGCGGAACAGCGCCCGGGCCGCGGCCAGGGACAACAGGGGACGTGGGTTCTCTCCCGATGCGCTCATCACGTTCACGGTTCCCGAGCCGGGGGCTTGATCAACCCCTCAATCGGCAGGGCCACCGGGCCGGATTAGGCATCCGCGGATCCCAGGCGACGAGCAGGGGGCTCGCCTTGGAGGGTCCGGTTCTGGTCCACTATGTCCCGCTCGCCAGCTCCTCCCGTTCGGTGGCCGTGCGGCCACGCCTCGACGAAGGTCAGCGCCACCAATGCTCCTACGCTCGCATCCTCTCGACGTCCTGCTCGGCATCGTCCTGATCCTGGCCGCGCTGAGCGGCTGGCGGCGGGGCTTCACCGTCGTCGTGCTCGGCTATGCCGGGCTGCTCGTCGGGCTCGCCCTCGGCGCCTGGGCCGCGACCCGGGTCGGGCTGGTGATCTCCAGCGAGGACTCGCTGCGCCGCATCTTCATCGGTGTCGCCGTGTTCTTCACGGTCGCGGCCGTCTGCCACACCGTCGCGATCCGCCTGGGCAAGATCGCCCGCGACGCCCTGGACGGCCAGCTCACCTCCCGCCTGGACTCCGTGGGCGGGGCGGTGGTGGCCGCCGCCGTGGCCGCGATCGCGCTCTGGTTCGTCGGCCTGACGCTGTCCGGCTCGGTGCCGCAGGTGTCGAAGGCGGTGGCCAACTCGGTGATCCTCACCACCATCGACCAGCACGCGCCCCGCCCGCCCGCCGCCCTGGCCGAGCTGCGCGGCATCCTGGCCCGCTCGCCGTTCCCGGACGCGTTCGCCAGCCTGCGTCCGCCGCAGACCTCCGGGGATCCGCCCCTGGCGGCGAAGACGCCCGGGATCACGCGCGCCTCCGCCGTGACGCTGCGGATCGAGGGCGAGGGCTGTGGCGGCCTGCTGTTCGGCAGCGGCTTCCCGGTGCCCGGCAACTACGTCGTCACCAACGCCCACGTGGTCGCCGGCACCCGCGACCACCATGTCCGCCTGAGCAACGGCAGGCAGCGGTTCGCGGCCAGGGTCGTCTGGTTCGACTCCAAGCGCGACCTGGCCCTGCTGCGGGTGCCGGGGCTCAAGCTGCGGCCGTTGACCCTGGCCGACGTGACCCCGCCGGTGCCCGGAGCGGTCATCGGCTACCCGGGCGGCGGGCGCCAGCAGGTGGTGGGCGCCCAGGTGTACTCCAAGACGGTGGCGAGGGGCCGTGACATCTACTCCCGCTCCCTGGTGACGCGGCAGATCTACGTGCTGCGGGCCGTGGTCCGCAGGGGCGACAGCGGCGGCCCGGTGGTGGACAGGAACGGCCGGGCCCTCGGCGTGGTGTTCGCGGCCTCCAAGCTCGACGACCAGGAGGGGTTCGCGCTGACCAACGCGGAGCTGCGGGCCACCCTGGCCGCCGCCGGGAGCCGCGCCGGGGCGGTCCCGACCGGCGCCTGCGCCGCCTGAGCACCGAGAAATATACGACAGTCTCTTTACGGCAGCCGCGCGGATGTAGCACAATAGTGAGACGCGACGAGCTGGAAGAGGGCAAGCCATGCGCCTCGCTGAGACGGCAGCGCCGGTCGCCGGTCCGGACGGCGCCCCCTGGGTCAGCTTCGACACCGATCCCAGCCGCTACCGCCACTGGACTCTCGCCGTCGACGGGCCCGTGGCCACCCTCGCCCTGGCCACCCAGGAGGACGGGGGGCTGCACCCCGGCTACACCCTGAAGCTGAACTCCTACGACCTCGGTGTCGACATCGAGCTGCACGACGCCGTCCAGCGCCTGCGCTTCGAGCATCCCGAGGTGCGCGCGGTCGTGCTCACCAGCGGCAAGGACGGGGTCTTCTGTGCCGGGGCCAACATCCGCATGCTCGCCCAGGCTCCCCACCCCTTCAAGGTCAACTTCTGCAAGTTCACCAACGAGACCCGCAACGCCATCGAGGATGCCAGCGTCCATTCCGGCCAGGTCTGGCTGTGCGCGGTCAACGGCACTGCCTCCGGGGGCGGCTACGAGCTGGCCCTGGCCTGCGAGCACATCCTGCTCGTCGACGACGGCGCCAGCGCCGTGTCCCTGCCCGAGGTCCCGCTGCTCGGCGTGCTGCCCGGCACCGGCGGGCTGACCCGCATCGTGGACAAGCGCGGGGTGCGGCGCGACCACGCCGACTTCGTCTGCACGGTCGCCGAGGGCGTGCGCGGCGCCCGGGCCGTGGCGTGGCGGCTGGTCGACGAGCTGGCGCCCCGGAGCCGCCTGGCCGAGGCGGTCCGCGCCCGCGCCGAGGAGCTGGCCGCCCGCTCCGACCGGCCCGCCGACGCGGCTGGGGTGCCCCTGCCGCCCCTGGAACGCAACCTGGACGGCACCCGCCTGGCCTGGCCGAACGTCACCGTCGAGCTGGACCGTGGCGCGCGGCTGGCCACCTTTACCGTGCGCGGGCCCCGCGAACCCCAGCCGGCCCATCTCGACGGCATCCACGCGGCCGGCGCGGCCTGGTGGCCGCTGGCGGTCGCCCGCGAGCTCGACGACGCGATCCTGCTCCTCCGCTTCAACGAGCTGGAGCTCGGCACCTGGGTGCTGCGCACCGAGGGCGACCCAGCCGCGGTCGCGGCCGTGGACCAGGCGCTGCTCACCCACGACGGCGACTGGTTCGTGCGCGAGGTCGTCCTGCACCTCAAGCGGACGCTCAAGCGCCTGGACCTCACCTCCCGCAGCCTGGTCGCGCTGGTCGAGCCGGGGAGCTGCTTCACCGGCACGCTTCTCGAGCTGGCCCTGGCCGCCGACCGCACCTTCATGCTGGAAGGGAGCTTCGATCCGGAGGGGCCCGGGGGACCCGGCACGGGTGCCCGGGTGGGGCGAGGGGGTGCCCCGGAGGATCGGGCCGACACCCCTCCAGCGACCCTGTCGCTCACCGGGATGAACCTCGGCCCCCTGCCGGCGGCCAACGGGCTGTCCCGGCTCGAGAACCGCTTCCTGGACCGCCCCGACGAGCTGGAGGCGGCCAGCGCCCGGCTCGGCGAGCCGCTGGAGGCGGCCGAGGCCGACGCGCTCGGGCTGGTCACCTTCACCTACGACGACATCGACTGGGCCGACGAGGTCCGCCTCGCACTCGAGGAGCGGGCCAGCCTCTCCCCGGACGCGCTCACCGGCATGGAGGCGTCCCTGCGCTTCGGCGGCCCCGAGACCATCGAGACCAAGGTCTTCGGCCGCCTGTCGGCCTGGCAGAACTGGGTGTTCCAGCGCCCCAACGCGGCCGGCGAGGAAGGGGCGCTGCGCCGCTTCGGCACCGGCACGCGCCCCAACTTCGACCCGAGAAGGGTGTGATCGGCGTGTCGCGGATCGACTACCAGCAGCAGATCCCGAACAACGTCAGCCTCTCCGACAACCGCCGCCTGCTCCGCGCCCTCGAGTCGTGGCAGCCGAAGTACATGCAGTGGTGGCACGAGATGGGACCGGTCGGGTTCCAGGGCGACGACGTCTACCTGCGCACCGCCATCTCCACCGACATCAAGCGCGAGTCGGCCTGGGGGTACGTGAAGCTGCCCGACTACCGCTGGGGCATCTTCCTCACCGACCCCGACCCTGACCGCCGCATCAGCCACGGCGAGTTCAAGGACCAGCCGGTCTGGCAGGAGGTGCCGGGCGAGTTCCGCAACCCGCTGCGCCGCCTGATCGTCGTCCAGGGCGACACCGAGCCCGCCTCGGTCGAGCAGCAGCGCCACCTCGGGCACACCTGCCCGAGCCTGTACGACCTGCGCAACATCTTCCAGGTCAACGTCGAGGAGGGCAGGCACCTGTGGGCCATGGTCTACCTGCTCGACGCCTACTTCGGGCGGGACGGCCGCGACGAGGCCGAGGCGCTGCTCGAGCGGAGCTCCGGGGACGCCGACAAGCCGCGGATCCTGGGTGCGTTCAACGAGCCGACCCCCGACTGGCTGTCGTTCTTCATGTTCACCTTCTTCACCGACCGGGACGGCAAGTACCAGCTCGCCTCCCTGGCCGAGAGCGCCTTCGACCCGCTCTCCCGCACGGTGCAGTTCATGCTGCGGGAGGAGGCGCACCACATGTTCATCGGCACCACCGGCATCGCCCGGGTGATCCAGCGCGCCTGCGAGCTGGCCCGCGAGGCGGGTGCGACCGACGACGTCCGCCGCCACGGCGGCATCGACCTGCCCTTGGTCCAGAAGTACGTGAACCTGCACTTCAGCGTCTCGCTGGACCTGTTCGGCAACGAGCTGTCCAGCAACGCGGCCAGCTACTTCACCGCCGGCCTGAAGGGCCGCTTCCAGGAGACCAGGCGCAACGACGACCACCGCCTGCTCGGCGCCACCTACCCGGTTCCCGAGTTCGACGGCGGGCGCATCGGCACGGTCGAGGCGCCCGCGCGGAACGCCATGAACGAGTGCCTGCGCGACGACTACGTCGACGACTGCCAGCGCGGGGTCAACAGCTGGAACAAGATCATCGCCAAGGCCGGGCCCGACTTCCGGATCAACCTGCCCCACCGCGGCTTCAACCGGCAGGTCGGCGTGTTCGCCGGCACCCGGATCTCCCCGGAGGGCCGGCCCGTGAGCCAGGAGGAGTGGGACCAGCGGGTCGGCGAGTGGCTGCCGACCGACGCCGACCGCGAGTACGTCGCCTCGCTCATGCACCCGGTCACCGAGCCTGGGAAGATGGCCAACTGGATCGCCCCCCCGGCCACCGGCATCAACGACAAGCCGGTGGGCTACGAGTATGTGAAGTTCCACGGCCGCGGCTGACGCGCGGGTCGGTGACCGCGCAGCGACGGGAGGTGGTGGGCAGATGGCCGACAGGCTGGACGCCCGTGGGCAGACGGCCGGCAGGCTGAACGCCAGCGAGTGGCTGCTCGACCGGCGGGTCGAGGCCGGGGACGGCGACCGGGTCGCGGTCGAGTGCGGCGGGGAGCGCATCACCTACGCCGACCTGGCCGGCCGGGTCGCTCGCACCGCGGCCGCGCTGGCCGGGCTCGGGGTGCGGCCCGAGGAGCGGGTGCCCCTGGTGCTCGAGGACGGGCCCGACTTCGTGGCCGCGTTTCTCGGCGCGCTGCGCCTGGGCGCGGTGCCGGTGCCCCTGTCCACCATGCTGACCGGGCCCGAGCTGGCCTTCCAGTGCAGCGACGCGCGCGCCCGGGTGGCGGTCGCCTCGGCCGCGCTGGCGCCGACGGTGGGCGAGATGGCCGGCCTGGCGTCCGAGGAGCTGACCGACCTGGTCGTGGCCGGCGACGGCGCGGTCGAGACGCCGGCGGGGACGCGCCGCCACCGCCTGGCCGAGCTGCTGGCGGGCGCGGGAGCGTCCACCACCGCCTACCCGACCTGGCCGGACTCCCCCGCCTTCTGGCTCTACACCTCGGGCACCACCGGGCGGCCCAAGGCGGCCATGCACCGCCACGCCGACCTGCCCTTCACCGCCGAGACCTACGGCCGGCAGGTGCTCGGGATCACCCCGGACGACCGCTGCTACTCGGTGGCCAAGCTGTTCTTCGCCTACGGGCTGGGCAACTCGCTGACCTTCCCGCTGTCGGTCGGGGCCACCACCGTCCTCGACCCGGCCCGGCCGACCCCGCAGGGGGTGGCCGCGGCGGTGCGCGGGGCCCGCCCGACGCTGTTCTTCGCGGTGCCCACCTTCTACGCGGCGCTGCTCGCGGCCGAGCTGCCCCCTGACACGTTCGCGTCGGTGCGGCTGGCCGTCTCGGCCGGGGAACCACTCCCGGCCTGGCTGTACCACCGGTTCTCCGACCGCTTCGGCGTCGAGATCCTCGACGGCATCGGTACCACCGAGGCGCTGCACATCTTCATCTCCAACCGGCCGGGCGACATCCGCCCGGGCACCTCCGGCCAGGTGGTCCCCGGCTACCAGGCCAGGCTGGTCGACGACGAGGGCGCTCCCGTCCCGCCGGGTGAGAACGGCCACCTGCTGGTGTCCGGGGAGTCTGTGGCGACCGGCTACTGGTGCCGGACCGCGGTGAGCCGGCGAACCTTCCAGGGCGAGTGGCTGCGCACCGGCGACGTGTACACCTGCACCGAGGACGGCCTGTTCACCTATGCCGGCCGGTCCGACGACATGATCAAGGCGGGCGGCATCTGGGTCTCCCCGGCCGAGGTCGAGGCCACCCTGGTCCAGCACGACGACGTGCTCGAGGCGGCGGTGGTGGCCAGGCGCAGCGCCGACGGGGTGCCGGAGCCGGCCGCGTACGTGGTCCTCCTGCCTGGCCGCACGCCAAAGGCCGACGAGCTGGTCGACTTCTGCCGGGAGCGGCTCGCCTCGTTCAAGCGGCCACGCCAGGTGCTGTTCGTCGACGAGCTGCCCAAGACCGCGACCGGCAAGATCCAGCGCTTCAAGCTACGCGATGCCCCCTGACGGGGCAGACCCGGGACCCGACGCGGCGGAGCCGGGACCCGACAGGGCAGACCCGGGACCCGACGGGGCAGACCGGGGACCGGCGGGCAAGCTCGTCACCATGCGCGAGGCGGTCGCCCGCCTGGTGTCCCCGGGTGCCCGGCTCGCCTGTGGCCTTGCCCTGGAGGCGGCCATCCCGTTCGCCTTCACCCACGAGGTCATCCGCCAGGACCGGCGCGGGCTGCACCTGGTCGGGCCGATCGCCGACGCCGTGTTCGACCAGCTCATCGGGGCCGGCTGCGTGGCCACGGTGGAAGCCGCCTGGGTCGGGAACGTGACCACCGGCTCCGGCTACTGCTTCCGGCGCGCGGTCGAGCACGGGCGGCCGGCGCCGCTCACCGTCCGGCAACACACCAACCTGACGATCTCGCTCGCGCTCCAGGCCCAGGCGTCCGGGGTCGGGTTCCTGCCCACCCGCACCGCGCTCGGCTCGGCCATTGCCAGCGACCACGACGGGTTCCAGCCGATCGCCTGCCCGTTCACCGGGGCGCCGCTGCTCGCGGTCCGCGCGGTCGCCCCCGACGTGGCCGTCGCGCACGTGCAGCGGGCCGACCGGCACGGCAACGCCCAAGCCTGGGGCAACCTCGGCGTGACCCTGGAGGCCCTCGGCGCAGCCCGGGCGGTCGTGGTGGTCGCCGAGGAGCTGGTCGACACCGCCACGATCCGCGCCGCGCCCTGGCACACCCTGGTGCCCGGCGCCCTGGTCACGGCCGTGGTGCACGAGCCGGGCGGGACCCACCCGGCCCCGCTGCAGGGCGTTCGCGGGCACGACGCGGCCGCCTACCGAGGCCTACGCCCAGGCGAGTGCGACCGAGGAGGACTTCCAGGCCTGGCTCGAGCGCTGGGTGCTCGGCGTCGGTGACCGGCGCGGCTACCTGGCCCTGCTCCGCGAGGAGGGCGGCGATGCCTGACCGCTGGACGACCCGGGAGCTGATGGTCGCCTGCGCGGCCCGGGAGCTCCACGACGGCGACGTCGTCTTCGTCGGCATGCGGCTGCCGCTGCTCGCGTTCGCGCTGGCCAAGGCCACGCACGCGCCCGGCGCGCTGGGGCTGTTCGAGAACGGAGTGGTGCGCGACACCCCGCCCACGGGCACGGTGGTCACCATGAGCGACCCTGCCAACCTCGACGGAGCGCTGTGGACGGGCCCGATGCGGACCGTGATGGTGTGGCTGGCCGCCGGCCGGGTCGACGCCGGCTTCATCGGCGGCGCCCAGATCGACCGGCACGCCAACCTGAACACGACCAGGATCGGCCCGGCCGGGTCCTCGGGCGGCGCGACTCCCTGCCTGCGGCTGCCCGGCAGCGGCGGCGGCTGTGACATCGCTTCGGCGGCCCGGCGCCTGCTCGTGGTCATGGCCCACGAGCCCAGGCGCTTCGTCGCTCGGGTGGACCACCTGACCAGCCCCGGCTACGGCGACGGGCCGGGCTGGCGGGAGCGGGTCGGCCTGCCGGCTTGCGAGTCGGTGACCCTGATCACGACCCGGGCGGTGCTGCGGGCGACCGGAGACAGCGGCGCGTTCCAGCTCGTCTCCGTCCACCCAGGGGAGACCCGGGACGGAGTCGTCGCGGCCACGCCCTGGACCTGGCCAGAGACCGGCCCGGACGCGGTGCCCGAGACCGAGCCACCCACTCCCCAGGCGCTCGTCGCCCTCCGGTGGCTCGACCCGCAACGGGTCTGGACCGCCGATGCATGAACCCGACCGGAAGGCCCCGGACCCTGCGGCAAGGCGCGAGCTGGCCCCCCCAGACCCCCGGTCCCTCCGGAGGGCCAGCCTTGGGCCCCCCGGACCCCCCGATCCCACCGGGAGGCCAGGCCTGAGCCCCCCGGACCCCCTGTTGCGGCGGCGGTCGGTCGGGGAGCCGGCCGCCCGCTCGCTGCTGCTCACCGTCCTCGGGGAGTACATGCTCGACCTGGGCGAGCCGGTCTGGACCGGGGCGCTGCTGCGCGGGCTGGCCGCCCTCGGCGTGGGCGGCCCGGCCGCCCGCCAGGCGGTCACCCGCAGCGCCGCCGAGGGGTGGCTGGCCCGGGACCGGGTCGGCCGCCGGACCCGCTGGCTGCTCACCCCGCCAACCCGCGACCTGCTGATCCGGGGCCGGGAGCGCATCTACGGCTTCCAGGGCATCACCACCGACTGGGACGGCCGCTGGCTGCTGGTGATGGTGAGCGTCCCCGAAGGCCGGCGCGACGACCGGCACCGGGTCCGGACCCGGCTGGCCTGGGCCGGGTTCGGCTCCCTGGGCCAGGGGACCTGGATCACCCCGCACCTGGGGCGGGAGCGGGAGGCGCTGCTGGCCGTCGAGGACCTCGGCCCCGGGGTCCAGGCCGCCTCGTTCGTGGCCCGCCACGGCAGCATCGGCGAGGAACGTGAGCTGGTAGCGAGCGCCTGGGGCAGGCTCGACCGGCTGGAGCGCCACTACGGGGCGTTCGCCGACGCGTTCGGCCGCCGGCAGCTGGGCCCGTGCGCCGAGGACGCGTTCGTCGCCCAGACCCGCCTGGTCCACGAGTGGCGGAAGTTCCCGTTCCTGGATCCTGGCCTGCCCGAGCGGTTCCTGCCAGCTGGCTGGCGCGGGGTCGAGGCCAGCGAAGTGTTCCGCCGCCGCCACGCCGAGTGGGCCGCCCCGGCCACCGCCTGGTTCCGCTCCGGCAACCGCGAGTAGCAGGCGGCACAGCTCCGGCAGAGATCGGCGTATCACGGGCAGACCGGCGTATCACGCGGGGCTGCATCCTGCTCTGACGCTCAAGAGCCACGAACGCTCAACGCTCATGGTGGAGGCGGGAATGTCATGACCGACGACGACCGGATCACCCCCTACGACGGGCCGACCGAGACCGACCGGGACGACAACCCGCAGCCGGTCGCCAAGGGGGCGGCCGAGGACGACGACCCCGAGGGGCAGGCTGGCGCGGAGCTTCCCGACGAGGAGGGATGAGCCGTGGCGAACTGGTACCTCGCTCCCTCCCTGCGCGCGCTGTTCGCCGAGGTCAACCGTGCCGCACCCGGCCGCCGCAAGCAGAGCGACGGCACCGTCGGCGACAGCAGCCACAAGCGCCGCAAGTCCGATCACAACCCGGACTGGGGCGCGGGTGGGGTGGTCCGGGCGGTTGACTTGACCCACGACCCAGCCGGCGGGCTTGACTGCAACTGGCTGGCCGGGAAGCTCCAGGCAAGCCACGACCCGCGGGTCTCCTACGTCATCTGGAACCGTCGCATCATGAGCGGGAGCGGCGGGCCGAGCCCATGGCGATGGCGCAGGTACAACGGCCAGAACCCGCACAACCACCACCTGCACGTTTCGATCATGCACTCGCGCGCGGCGGAGACCGACACCGGGTCCTGGCTCGGCGGCCCACCGGCGACCGTCCTCATCGGCTCAGTCGACCCCGTCGTGCGGAAAGGTTGGGATGAGATGGCAACCAAGGACGAGCTCAAGACGGCGGTGCGCGAGGTCCTCCGCGAGGAGCTCCAGAACGCCCTGAGCATCATGATCGAGGGGGACCCCGGCACCAACGACGGTGGCTCGCACCCCCACAACCTGCGAAACATCAACAGGGCCGCCGCGGCCATCAGGACCAAGGTCGGCGCCTGAGCGGTTGGGCGCGTGCCGGGCTCCGGGCAGCGGCCCGGTGACCAGGATCTCCATGGCCGCACCCTGCCCGGGATCTCCATGGCCGCACCTTGCCCGCTCTGGGGATCCCTCGGGCCATGGCACAGGCGCTCTTGGGGGGCCGTGGCGGCGGGATCCACCCGGCCACGGCATCGGCGCCCTTCGGGATCCCCCGGGCCATGGCACAGGCGCCGTTGGGGGGCCGTGGGGGGAGCGAGCTCCCCCCCACATCGACAGAGGACCGCCGGTCGGGCACACCACGCCAGAGCGAGTTCCCCCACCTCGACCGAGGATCGCCGGCTGATGAGCTGCCGGCGACATCCAGCGGCCACACCCTAGCCGGCGAAGCCGTTCCCGCGGGCCATGGCCCGCAGGTCCAGGGCCTTGTCCAGGGTCTGCTCGTCGACGCCGCGGGTGAGCGCGACCTCGCGCAGAGACCGGCCCGAGGCGGCCGCCTCCTTGGCGATCGCGGCCGCCTCGTCGTAGCCCACCACCGGGTTCAGGGCGGTCACGGGGACCAGGGTGGACTCGACCAGCTCCTGGGTGCGTTCCCGGTTGGCCTCGATGCCGTCGATGCACCTGGTGGCGAACTCCCGGCAGGCGGTGGCCAGGTAGGTGATCGACTGGAGCAGGTTCCGGGCCATGAGCGGGACGTAGACGTTGAGCTCGAAGGCCCCGGACAGCCCGCCGACGGTGATCGCGGCGTCGTTCCCGATCACCTGGGCCGACACCTGGGTCAGGACCTCGCAGAGGACCGGGTTCACCTTGCCCGGCATGATCGAGGAGCCCTTCTGCAGCTCGGGCAGGAACAGCTCGCCCAGCCCGGCCCGGGGTCCCGAGCCCATCCAGCGGATGTCGTTGGCGATCTTGGTGCAGCTGACCGCGACCGTCTTGAGCGCTCCGCTCAGCTCGACGAGCGCGTCACGGGCGCCCTGGGCCTCGAACGGGTGGGCCGGGGGCGCGAGCCGCAGGTCCAGCACGGCAGCCACGCGGTCGCGGACGCGGGCGGCGAACTCTGGATGGGCGTTCAGGCCGGTGCCGACGGCCGTGCCGCCCAGAGGCAGCTTGCCGACCCGGGGCAGCGCGTCCTCGACCCGGGCGGCGCCCTCGCTGATCTGGGCGGCATACCCGGCCAGCTCCTGGCCGAGGGTGACCGGGACGGCGTCCATCAGGTGGGTGCGCCCGGGCTTGACCACGCCGGCCAGCTCGGCTGCCTTGCGCTCGAGCGACCGCTGCAGGGTGCGCAGGGCGGGCAGGAGGTCGTTGCGGGCGGCGTGGAGCGCGGCCAGGTGCACGGCGGTCGGGAAGGTGTCGTTGGACGACTGGCCCAGGTTGACGTGGTCGTTGGGATGCACGTCCTCGCCGGCCAAGCTGGCCACCACCTCGTTGACGTTCATGTTGGTCGAGGTGCCTGAGCCTGTCTGGAACACGTCGACCGGGAACTGGTCGTCGTGCTCGCCGCCTGCGACCGACTCGGCGGCGGCGGCGATCCGCTCGGCCCGCGCGGCGTCGAGCGCGCCCAGCTCGGCGTTGACCCGGGCCGCCTCGGCCTTGACCCGGGCGAGCATGTGGATGACCTGGATGGGGACGCGCTCGCCGGAGATGGGGAAGTTCCGGATCGCCTTTTCGGTCTCGCCCTTCCACAGCTGCGCCATCGCGACCTCCTCGTCCCGACCGATCACCGGCATGCTACCGGCGGTCCGGTCGTGGACCTAGTGGCGACCCCGGCGACCACGCAATCCCCCCGAAACGGGATGCTTGACCGGCCGGCTGGCTTCCCGGCAACGAGGAAGAGGCGGCCGTGACGCGCCGCCTCTTCCAGGGGAAGCCGGAGAGCCGCGAGCCTGGGCGGCTCGTGGTCTGGCGACCGACGCCGGGACATCACACCGGGCGCCGGGCCGCCCCGGCCCGCTACGACCAGGTGGTCGATTCGGACCGGTTGGTCGCCGTCGATCCGTACGTCATGTTGCTGATTCCCTTTCCGATGTTGCGCTCCCGTGGTCGCCATTTCGGTCCGCCGCCGGGGGGAGCGGCGGACCGAAATATAGCGTGCAGCGCCGGGTGACTCCGCACCTGGGAGGACACGGTGCAGCTCATACGCCTCCTTCGGTCTCCAGGCGACTGGGAGGACCGCCCGGGGGGGGGAGACTTCCGTTGGCGTACGCCAAGCTTTGCCCAAAACGATATGAAAATGCAAATCGCAAGGACAGTGGGCATTGTGCGAGCGTGCGGCTGGATGGGGGGCAAAACCCGTCCCGAACGCTCGCGATCTTTTTATACGTATATCTGCCGAGCAGGGCTATGGAAAATGCGGTGGGATCAGGTCAGGCAGGGGCGGCGGCAGTCGTGCCGGTCAACCCGTGTTCTGCAGCCCGGCCGCAACGCCGTTCACCGTGAGCAGGACCAGACTCGCGATCCGGTCACGGTCGGCGGGCGCCGGGCCCGCGCGCAGCTCGGCCAGGAAGCGAACCTGGATGAACGAGAGCGCATCGACGTAGGGGTTGCGCAGGTCCACGGCGCGGCGCAGCACCGGCCGGTTGCCGAGCAGGCGGTCGTGACCGGTGACCCGCGCGACCAGCGCGCGGGTGCGCTGGAGCTCCTGGCGGATCGCGGCGGCCAGGTCGGGACGCTCCCCGAGCGCGAGGTACAGCTCGGCGATCAGCGGGTCGGCCTTGGCCAGGCTCATCTCGGCGTTCTCGATCAGCGAGGTGAAGAACGGCCAGCCGGCATACATCGCGGCGAGCGTCTCCGGGCCGCCCGGCTCGGCGGCGACCGCGTCCAGGCCCGCGCCCAGGCCGTACCAGCCGGGCAGGTTGCAGCGGTTCTGGCTCCAGGCGAACGCCCACGGGATCGCGCGCAGCGACGCGAGGTCGCGCCGGGCGTCGCGCCGGGCCGGGCGCGAGCCGATGCGCAGGCCGCTCAGCTCCTCGACCGGGCTGACCCTGGCGAAGAACTCCGCGAAGCCCTCCCGTTCGACCAGGTCCCGGTATGCCGCCTCGGCCGCGCGGGCCATGCGCGCCGCCGCCGGGGCGAAGCGCTCCTCGCGCTCGCGCAGCGCCGCCTCGGCCCGCGGGGTCGAGGCGACCATGACCGCGTTGGTCACCTGCTCGAGGTGGCGGCGCCCGATCGCCGGGGTGCCGTAGCGGGCGAAGATCACCTCGCCCTGCTCGGTGACCTTGAACCGTCCGGCCACCGACCCCGGCGCCTGCCCGCGCACGGCCCGGCTGGCCGGGCCGCCGCCGCGTCCGAGCGCCCCGCCCCGGCCGTGGAACAGGGTGAGATCGACCCGGTTCCGGGCCGCCCACGCCGTGAGCGCGGCCTGGGCCTGGTACAGGGCCAGGTTGGCGGCGAGGAAGCCGGCGTCCTTGGCCGAGTCGGAGTAGCCGAGCATGACCTCGAGGCGCCGGTCCCGGCCCTCCAACCACGCCGAGGTCCCCGGCAGCGCGACCCAGGCGTCCAGCACCGAGGGGGCCGCCTCCAGGTCGGCGCGGGACTCGAACAGCGGGACGACGTCGAGCTCGAGCGACCCGTCGGGGACCGCCAGCCGGGCAAGGGCGCGCACCGCCACCAGGTCGGCGGCTGACCGGCTGAAGCTGACCACGTAGCGCCGGCAGGCGTCGGCGCCGTAGCGGGCCTGGATCGCGGCGACCGCCCGCAGCGTGGCGAGCGTCTCGGCGGCCGCCGGGGAACCGGCCGGCCTGCCTGCCGGCCAGTCCCCGGTGGCGAGCTGGTCGAGCAGGACCGGGTCGCCGCTCGAGCCGGGAAGGAGCCCTTCGAGCACCTCGGCGTGCACCGACGCGTGCTGGCGGACCTCCAGGGCGGCCAGGTGGAACCCGAACGTCTCCGCCTGCCAGACCAGGTGCTGGAGCTCGCCGAAGGCGAGCCGACGGGCGCCGGCTGCGGCCAGCGAGCCCTGGACGCGGCGCAGGTCGGCGAGGAGGTGGCCCGGGTCCGGGTAGCCGCCGGCGGCGCGCTCCCCGGCGAGCGCGAGCCGGGTCGCGGCCAGCCGCTCGGCCACCAGCAGGAGCTTGCGCCGGTGCGGCTCCTCCGGCGAGCGCTCGCGGGCGGCCGCGGCCAGCTCCGGGAAGGCGGCCTCGTCGCGGGCGAGGGAGGCGGCCAGCTCCGCCGACGCAGGGGTCGACCCGGCCGCGACGGTGAGCGAGCGGCCGACGCGGCGCGCCACCGCTTCGAGGCCGCGCAGGACGTGGTCGGCCTGGACGGCCATGACCGCGCTGGTCACCTCGGCGGTGACGTTGGGGTTGCCGTCCCGGTCGCCGCCGACCCAGCTCCCCCAGCGCAGGAAGGGGCGGAAGGCGGGCGGGCCGGTGCCGGTCGCGTCCCCGGCCAGCGCCCGCTCCAGCTCCCGGTACACGGCGGGCACCAGGCGGAACAGTGTCTGGTCGAACACCGCCATCACCGTGCGCACCTCGTCGAGCGGGGTTGGCGGTTCGCGCCGGAGCTGGTCGGTGCGCCACAGGATGGTGATCTCCTCGAGCAGCCGGCGCTCCACGTCGGCCAGCTCGGAGGCTGACAGCCTCGGGTCGTCCAGCCGGTCGACCTGGGTACCGATCCGCAGCAGGGCATCCACCACGGCCCGGCGCCGCGCCTCGGTCGGGTGGGCGGTCAGCACGGGCGCCACCTCGAGCCGGTCGAGCAGCGCCGCCAGCCCCTCCTCGCCCTCGGCGGCGCGGACCTCCTCGACCGCGGCCGCAAACGACTCCGACACCGCGCCGGCTCCCCGGCTGCGCTCGCGCAGGGTGCGGACGCGCTGCCGCTCCTCGGCCAGGTTCACCAGCTGGAAGTAGACCGTGAAGGCGCGCGCCACCGACTCGGCCCGGGCCAGGTCGAAGCCGGCGACCAGGTCGACCACGCGCTGGCGGTCCCGGCGCGTCTCGGTGGCGTCCCCGGCCACCCGCAGCGCGATCGTGGCCCGGCGCAGCGCCTCGACGTCGGCCAGCAAGCCGGGGCCGCCCGCCTCTTCGAGGACGCGCCCGAGCAGGCGGCCGAGCAGCCCCACGTCCCGCCGGAGGGGCTCGGGCATCTCGTCGCGCGACTCTGACCGGCGACCGCGCGCCAGCTCGATCGGGTTGGTGGTCATGCGCAGATGGTACGGACGCGTGCTGGCCCCCGCCGGCGGGCCGGCGGGGGCCAGGGTCGAGTGAGGCCAGACTCGGATGGCGTCGGCCGGGCCGTGTCCCGGCCGGGCACGTCACCAGAAGTTCCGCTCGTAACCGAGGTCAGCGACCAAGGCCTCCCCGTCAAGGTACGAGCAGGACTTCGGAGCTGCTGCTCAGGCGTCGTCCTTCACGTAGAACTGCATGATGCCGGTCTCAGCGAAGGCTGCCAGCGACAGCTTCTGGCCGTTGTCGTAGTTGATGGATGTGACGAGCTGGTAGAGGCCGGGCTGCACGGCGCCGGCGGCGACGTCGATCCTGGCCTGATACCGGCGGGGAAGTGGCAGCACGAACGGGCCCGCAGGGACGTCCTGGGTGGCGCCGACCTGACCGGAGGAGGCAGCCACGCCGTCCGCGTCGTCCAGGAACGCACGCACGTGGAAGGTGCCCCCCACGTAGGGAGCCACGATCCCGTCCAGCTCCCACTTGACCAGGATGTACCAGGGGTCGTCGGTCTCGATGATGTTGACCGGCGTGTTCGGGTCCTCGGGGTCGAAGACCTCGACGGTCATCTTCCCGCTCAGGTGCGCCGGGTCCGGGACCTCGAAGGCTGTGTCAGCCAATGCGCAGCTCCTTTCGACTTGCGCTGTGCCGGACGCTGGTCCCCGGTGGCGCTCGGTGGCCACCGGGCCGCGCTCCAGTCGACGGGCCCAGTCGGTTGGTCAGCGCGGCGGCACCCCATCAGAGCCGCGTAGGGCTTGCGCTGATACATCCTCGGGCACAAACCCCGGCCCGGGATGCCACGGGAGCCCGCGCCAACCGGGCAGGCCTTGCCGGGTCGCCACATGGGAGCCCGGCGCCGACCGGCAAGGCCTTGCCGGGTCGCCACTACGCGGGGGCTGCCACGACCCCGCGCATGGAGAGGCCGCCGGTGCCACCGACGTGCAGGGCGTGCTCGTGGCCTCTGGACAGGACCAGCTTCTCGTACGTGGGCAACCAGCGCAGGACCATGCGCCGGCCGCAGGTCGGACACCACCACACCTCGGCGCCGGACGCCTGGCGCTCCTCCAAGATCATCTCGTGCTGCTCGGGAGCGGTCATCGCCGCGATCCTTTCCGCGCTGTCGACGCCGAGGCCGGGACCGGCCCACGGCGGGGGAAGTATCGCACGGCCATGCGACGCGGCTCCCGGGCCCGGCTACCCCGAAGCCCGGGCCGGCTACCCAGCCAGGAAGGACAGCCGTACCCTGCGCCTCGGGTTGTCGTCGTTGAGGTCGAGCAGGCAGATCCGTTGCCAGGTGCCCAGGGTGAGCCGGCCGCCCTGCACCGGCACGCCCAGCGAGGGGCCGGCCAGCAGCGGGAGCAGATGGTCGGCGCCGTGCCCGCGGCTGCCGTGCCGGTGGACGTAACGGTCGTCCCTGGGCAGCAGGCGGCCGAGCGCCTCCTCAAGGTCCTCCTCTGAGCCCGCCCCGGTCTCCATCACGACCAGACCGGCGGTGGCGTGGGGAACGAACACGTGCAGCAACCCGTCCCCGCCCACGTCGGCGGCGAACGCGGCCACCCGGTCGGTCAGATCGAGCACATGCCTGCCCCTGCTCTCGACCTCGAGCTCGACGCTCTTCATGGTCGCCTCCGGCTGCGGGGAAGTGCGGGTCCTGCCGAACGGGCGGCGCGATCGTACCAGCGCGCGCGGGCTGCCGGTCGGCGGGCGGCGGGCGGCGGGCCGCGGGCCGCCCTACATCGGGATGCCGGTGAGCCCCTTGCCGTCTACGCGGGCGAACAGCCAGCCCTGGTCGACGGTGAGCCGCTGGTCCACGACACCGCCGGCGGCATACTGGTGGCGCAGCCGGCCCGTGCGCCGGTCAACCGCGTACACCCAGGTGGCGGCGTCACCGGCCAGCACCAGCTCGCCGTACACCAGCGGCCGGGTCCCGACCGGCGCCTCGGTGTCCAGGCGCCACCGCACCCGGCCGGTGTCGACGTCGAGGGCCCAGAGATAGCTCGTGATCGCGGAGGAGCCGCCGAGGTAGACGGTTGTGCCGTCCACCACGGGGGGCTCCTGGTCGTCGCCGAACCCGACCGCCGTCCGCCACGCCACCCGCCCGGTCCTTGCGTCCACGGCGTAGGCGTTGCCGTCGTCGGAGCGGAGCAGCACCCGGCCGCGGGCGGCGGCCACCGGCGTCGAGCCGCCGCCGGGCACGTCCAGCCGCCACAACCGGCGCCCGGTCCCCGACTCCAGGCCGTACAGCACGTTGGGCTGGCCACGGAGCACGACCGTACCGGACGCCCGGGCGACCACCTTCGTGCCGGCCCGGTCGAGCGGGGCGCGCCAGCGCTCCCGGCCGGTGACCGGGTCGAGGGAGCTGGTCACCGACCCGGAGGACCCGAGCCAGCTCACCAGCACGCCGTCCCGGTCAGCGATCATCGCCCCGACCGGGCCGCGCATCTGCCAGCGTGGCCGCCCGGAGGCCGGATCGACAGCCAGCACCCCCGCGCTGGGCGCCGCGTACAGCAGGCCGCCCGCCAGGAGGGGCCCGACCTCCCAGAGGCCGCCGGTCTCGATGATCCAGCGGACGGCGCCGGTCCGGGCGTCGAGCGCGACCAGGTCGCCGCCTTCCAGCGCGGCGATGACCCGGTCGCCGGCGACCAGCGGCCAGGTCCCGGGGCTGATCCCGCCCCCGGTGGACCACCGCAGCCGGCCCGTGTGCGCGTCGGCCGCGAAGACGCAGCCCTGGTCGGGCAGGATCCCGCTGGTGCCGCCGTAGACGGCCCCCTCCGAGGTCACCGGGATGGTCACCGGCAGCTCGCCGTTGACCCGCCACGCGGCCCCTGGGAGCCTCGCGCTCGACCTGGCCGTGCCGGCCTGGTCGAAGCGGAGGGTCGACACGCACGACGGGTCCCGGGACGCGCTGGCGCCTCCCCGCACCGGGGTCCGGCCCTCGGCGGCCGGGCCCACCCGCTGGGCGCAGGCCGCCAGTAGGACGGCCAGCAGGACGGTCAGGCCCAGGCAGCGCGCGGACGGCCTGCGCGGATGATGCACGGCGCCACCCCATCTGGACCCAGCCGACGCTCTGGCCGGCACGAGCGCCGCCAAGCGGTGGCGCTCCCGTCAGGACCCGCCCGGCCGGCGGGCTCCCGCGACGAATCTGCCCGCTCGTAGCCAGCAGGTCAAGTGCCCACCCGGGATCGGCTCGCGTCCCCGGCAAGCGCCCGCCTTCCCCGGCAGCGCCCGCCTTCCCCGGCAAGCGCTCACCCGAATACCTGGTTGGCCAGGATGAGGGCGTAATAGGACAAGGGGAGGGCGATGAGCAGCGAGTCGACCCGGTCCAGGATGCCCCCGAAGCCGAACATCATGCTGGAGCTCTCCGCCCGGAACGTGCGCTTGACGAAGCTCTCGGTGACGTCGCCCCAGGCGCAGCCCACCGCGATCGTGAGGACGAGCGCAACCACGCCGGCGACGGTCCACTCGTCGGGGATCGCGATGGCGAGCAGGGCGACCCCGACGGTCGCTCCGAGCAGGTTGCCGAGCGCCCCCGACCACGTCTTGGTCGGGTTGATGCTCGGGATCATCTTGGGTCCCTTGAGGGCCGCCCCGACCGCGTAGGCGGCGATGTCGGACGTGGCCACCGACACCGCCACGATGACGAGGAAGTCGAGCCCCCACGGCTGGGCCGCTTTGACGAACGCGATGTAGGCCATGGGCAGCCCGATCCAGATGTAGCCGAACAGGGTGTCACCGAGCTGCCGGCGGGCGTCGGTGATCTCGCCGGTGATGACCGGCAGCAGGGTGAGCAGCACGAAGAACAGGAACGGGAGCAGCAGGAAGTAATCACGCGCGAGGGCGGCCACCAGCAGGCCGACCTCCGACCAGAGCATGAGCAGCAGCGCGTAGCGGCGGTCGACGCCCGCCATGCGCACGAACTCGGACAAGCCCTGGATGACCACGAAGGTGGCCAGCACGAAGGCCACGAACCCGCCGGTGTACACGCAGATCAGGAACAGCGGGCCGATCCAGAACCAGGTGCGGGTGCGGGTGAAGAAGGTGGACCGGCGCAGCACCGTGAACGAGCGGCGCTGGGCGAGCAGGACGCCGGCCAGGCCGATGACGATCAGCAGGACGACCCGGAGGAAGACGGGGACGAACAGGGGGTTGTCGAACGGGTTGCGGGGCATCGGGCGGGTTACGCCCCTTCCCAGCGCTTGACGACCGCCTGTGCCTCGGCCACGCCCGCCTCGGCCTTACGGACCAGCTCGGCGTAGTCGTCGCCAGGGGGGATGGGCGGGCCGATGCCGACCGCGACCCCGCCGGGCAGGGGCACGAAGGACCCCTTCGGCATGATCCGGTCGAGCCCGTGGAGGTAGAGCGGGACGACCGGCACCTGGGCGTCGACCGCGATGTAGGCGAATCCCTTCTTGAAGCCGCTGGCGCCCGTGCCCCGGGTCCCCGACGGGAAGATCAGCACCGACCACCCCTTGCCGACCAGGTCCTTGAGCATCGACAGGGATTCTCGGCTGCCGCCGCCGGTGCGGATGAAGGGCACCGTGCCAAGCGCCAGCGAGGCAGCCGCGCCCTTCACCGCCGAGCTGTAGAAGTAGTCGGCCGCGGCCGCGATCACCAGGCGGCGGCGGATCCGGCCGCCAAGCGCGGCCAGGCAGACCGGGGCGTCGAAGTGGCTCTGGTGGTTGGCCACGAACACCGCCGGCCCCTTGAGCTGCGCGAGGTTCCGCTTGCCGATCACCGTGAACGGCGCGACGAAGCGAAGGACCGGGACCAGCACGCCCCGCTGCACGATGCTCCTGACCGCCCTGGCCGGCGGCGTCCGGGCCCAGGAGACCGGCGCCACCGGGCCACGGGCCGACGTGCGCGGGACCGGCCGCTCCTCCACCACCTCTACGACCTCGGTGCTCTCGTCCCGGTCCTCGACCGGCTCGGTCTGGTCCGCGTCCCCGTCGTTCGTCACGTCGCCCTCCCGCGCCGCCCGCCGTCGATGGATCGCATTGAACCAGACCAGCAACGGGCTGGGCAGTTACGCCCAAGCGGGCGGGAGGCCGAGCGCGGGCAGGACCGCCTCGACCGAGGCGGCCGTCTCGAGCAGCTCGCCGTCCCGGCCGAGCCGCCCGACCAGGGAGACGCCGACCGGCATCCCGCCGGCCACCTCGTCTGCAGCGCGCGAGGCCAGACCGGCGGGCAGCGACACCACCGGGGACCCGGAGCAGTTGAACGAGCCGGGCAGCGCGGTGAGGGCGGCCTGGACGCCGGCGCGCACTCCACCGAGCACGACCGTGTGCTCCTCGTGACGGGGAGCCGGGACCGGGACGGTCGGCAGGACCAGAGCGTCGCGTCCGGACAGCGCCTCCTCGACCAGGGCGGAGAAACGGCCCCGGTAGCGCAGGCCGGCGAGGTACTCGCTGGCCAGCGCGGCCTGGCCGAGCCGGATGGCGGCCAGCACGGGCGGGCCATAGCCCTCCTCGCCGGTCTCGGCGAGCAGGCGCGCATGGGCGGCGGCCAGCTCGGGAAGGACGATTGCACCGACCGCGGCCCGGGCCGCGCGCAGCGGCAGCCGCACCTCGTCGACCATGGCGCCGGCCGCGGCCAGGCGCGCGCGCACCTCGCCCATGACCCTCGCGACCCCAGGGTCGACCGCCTCGACCCCCTCCCCAACCAGCCAGCCGAGGCGGAGCCCGGCCACGTCGCGCCGGCCGCCAGGCGGCGGCAGAGACCGGCCAGCCAGCACCGCGAACGCCACAGCGGCGTCGGCCACGTCCCTGGTGATCGGCCCGACGTGGTCGCAGGACCAGGCCAGCGTGCCATTGTGCTACAGTGCTGACCAGGACGAACGGCAACCGGAAGGTGATGGTATGACCAGGGCAGCAATCTACCGTCGGATGTCGAAGGGCAAGGACACCGACGACTGGCAGGAACGCCAAGCCGACGACGGGAGGAAGATCGCTGATCGGATGGGCGGCACGGTGGCGCCCGAGGACATCTTCACTGACAAGGTTTCCGCATCCCGGTTCAGCAAGAAAGAACGCAAGGGCTATTCTGACTTGCTTGACGCCGTCCAAAAGCCGGACGGCCCAAAGATCGTTGTGTGTTGGATGGAAGACCGTGCGCACCGGCAGATCCTTGAACTTGCCGAGTTTATCGAGATCTGCCGAGAGCACAACGTCAGGGTTGCCACGCCCAACGCCGAGTACGACTTGGACGATCCGGACCAGCTCACCATGTGGTACTTCAAAGTGCGCTTTGCGGAGGCGGAAGTTGAGAAGATGTCCAAGCGTCTTCGGCGCCAGCGGTTGCAGGCAGCACAGAACGGGCAACCGCACGTGGGCAGCCCACGACACTTCGGCTTTCAGAAGTGGGTGAAGGCCAAAGACGGCAGCATCGTTGCAGGTAACGCCGTCCCAATGCGCCGAGTCCTTGAGGAACAAGAACAGATCCGTGAGGCGATCCGGCGCCTGCTCGCTGGTGACACGGTGCGCGGCATCGTACAAGACTGGAATACACGCAAGATCAAAACGGCAACCGGTGACGAGTGGACAAGAGCATCACTGCGCCGAGTTGTCATGTCGCCGGCCCTTGTCGGCCGACGAGTCCACAACGGCGACACCTACCTGGCCACATGGAAGCCAGTCGTTGACGTTGACGACTGGAAGGCAGTTGTTGGACTGCTGACTGATCCCTCACGAGTCGTCACCCGTGGCCGTGGCCCAGCGTATTTGCTGACGGGACTCATCTACTGTGGTGTGTGCGGCCACAGGATGCGCGCCTACTACCACGGCGGCGACGATGCCAAGTACTACCGCTGTGACAATTGGGCACCGGACGCCAGACTGCCGCGACTCACGCGACTGGTCAGCTTTGTTGACACCGAAGTCGAGAAGCGCATCTTCTATCGGTTGGATTCTACGGCATCGGAGCAGGCTGCTAATGGTGCCCAGACACCAGCCGACCCAACAAGCGCGCTCTATGCGGAACTCGCGCGGCTACAGGGACTCATTGACCGACTTGAAGACAAAATTGCCGACGAGTTGATCTCGCCACCAACGGCCAAGCGCAAGCGTGGCGAGTATGAACGTTCGCAGGAGCGCGTGAGAGGCAAGCTTGGCACGGTGCAGGGGACGCGCGTGCTCACGAGGATTCCGCCGAACCTGCCGACTGTTTGGCCTGACTTGAGCTTAGATCGCAAGCGGGCGATCCTGGCAGCGCTCATTGAGCGAGTTGACATTCACCCGTCCGGCCCGGTTGGTTCCGGACAGTCGAATCCGGACCTCATCAAGATCACGTACCGTGACAAGCCAGGAGTGCAGGCATGACCATTTGGGATGAGCGCCGACTAAGGAACTCGCTTCGCATCACACTCAAGGAACTCGCACTTCTACAGAACGAAGCCAACACATTCGCTGAGAAGCTTCAGGCCATCGAAGATGAGTCCGAGCGTGGTGACGCACAACGCGAGCGTGGTGAGCAGTGGGCCGAGGTCACAGAAGCAATTGAGCGCGCCCGAGACGAGATCACCGACACCCTCGACGCTTTACTCTGAGCCAGCAAACGCGAGCGTCCAGACGTTGGCAAGGATGGCAGGGTCTTCAACTTTTTCGGGAATACCCTGCTCGGCACATTCAGCGCGCACACGCTCGGCAAGCGCGGTATCTTCGTCAGCAACAGGCATGGAAACTCCACGTACGAAACCAATATGGGGTCTCGTATCCATTACCTGTCGAGCGGGCTACCCCTGTGGTCGGCCCTGCGCCTTGCGCAGGGTAGCGCTCGCTTTCGGATGTTGCAACCGCCCGAACCGCTCAACGCAACATCGTGAAGATGATGTTCGGGACTATCGTGGTCATGCCGTCCACGAAGCCAGGCAGAACCTTTGACCCGAGTCGCGTTCCACAACTGCAAGGGTGGGCGGAGGCAGAATGAGCCGAGCTTGACAATGTACAGCACCGGATCGAGATGGCCCTGAAAGAACTCGCGCAGCTACAGACTGAGGCCATGTCCGACGCCCTCGGTGGGCTCGACCTCTGAGTACCTGTAGCCGGTCGCCTTGGCAGCCTGAGCACGGGTCTGACGGTCCGTACGAGACAAATCGGGCAGAATCTCAGCAGAATCTGCTGAGGTTCTGCCCGGATTGGCCGGCACCGCGCGTTGCGACGATTGCTGCATTTTCATGCGTTGCCCGGTTCCAGCGTGGCCCCCAGGAGCGCCGTGGCGGCTCGCACAGGTGCGGTCGCATGGTCTAGGACCTGGGCGCCACCTCGCCCGCAGAATGGCGCTACTCGTCAGTAACTTGTCGTTCCGCAGGTCAGAGCAGGTCAAGCGAACGTACGTTTGGAAAAGCTTCGGCGCCAAACATTTCCGAACTGGTGTTCGAATTGTCTTCACGTGAAGATTTTCCGAACTGGTGTTTGGATTTCGGTCGCGTGACCTAAATCCGAACTGGTGTTTGGAAATGGCCCCGAGGGCCAAATCCGAACGTCGAGCTGCACGCCGACGCGCAGCTCGAACTCTGGTTGTCCGAGTTGACCGAGTGGTCACCAATCGGTGACCAACCGGACAAACCGGCCAATGAGTGGCAAGCCCGCGATCTCAACCATGCCGTTGCGCCGGCCGCGGCTAGGGTCTAGGAGCCCCGTCGAGGGGTCGGGGGTAGGGAGGTAGCTCCGGAGGTCTCAGTCCCTAGGCGGGCTGGCGCAAGGCCACCATTGCAGGTGCGACCTGGGGCTTTGGCTTCTGGTCCGGTTCAGGTGTTCGATTTCGAACGAACGTATGTTCGTCGCCAGGGTGGGTTATGATATAGTAAGTGATAACTTACCGGCCGGCCGGTGAGTTATAGCCTTATATACCTCTGCTGCCAGTGCCCAATCCGAAACAGTCTGTCGAGGATGACCGTCCAAGATTTGGCCGGGACCCGGCCACTTTCAGGTCCAAGCCGCCCTGCGCCGAGACCTCGATCAGGACCAAGCCGAGGGGCTTGAGGCACGCGCTGAGGCGCGGCGACGTGGTGGTGTGCGAGTGACCGATCTGACCGATCTGTCGAAGGTTACCCCACCAACTTGGTCAAACCGGCCAAAACGGCTCGAAACTGAGAACTGTGTCGCGATTGCGTCCCTTGTCCACTGAGATGAATTCTTATCGGACATTTCTGACCAAACGTATCGAAATCGGACAGCTACCATCGCGAGCTGCGCGTCAGCGCCCAGCTCAGCCCACCGCCTCGGAGCGGTGGGTCTCCTGGCCGGGTTGTCCGTCTTGTCCGTTAGTCAGCAGCGCCAACTGGCGCTCCTGACTAACCCTCGAAACAGTCTTTTGGGACAATCCGGTCATCGGCTGGTGTCGCACCGTTTGTCCGAATTAAATTCTTGAATTCGGACAACCGCTGCATCCTCAGCAATTCCATCAATTCTTTCTTCCCGTTACCCTTTACGGCTCATCAGTGCAGGTGAAGTGTGACGCTGGCGGTTGACCGTGGCACGGGCCGGAACTGTCGCACCCACCCTCCGCACATGACACCTTCCCGTAGTCGGGTCCAGTGCTGGTTGGGTACGGCCACGTCGCCGTTGGATCTGGCTCCGTGCCACACTCGCCCGGCTCATCACACAGCACGTCTTCTGTGGTCGGTGGTGGACTGGCGAGTCTATAGGCGATGCAGTCATCCACCGATGGCGGTGCGCCTAAATGGTCGATCGACAACAGGACGGCGCTAACTCCACTGTGCGTACACGCATACCAATGCAGTGTGCTCGCTGCACTTCTGACCCCAAGCACAATCAACACAATTGCTACGAGCGCCACAACAGCGTTGGTGGCCGGTTTTGACATTCGTGGTCATCCTCTCTTCGTGTCCATCGGTGGCCGTGATCCTACCTCGCACCGTGGTTGGCTGGCGTAGTGCCGTTACCCCTTGCGCTGCCGGTAGGCACGCTGTCGGCATGCGTTCGAGCAGTAGACGGCATCCGAACGGGACGGGACAAATCCCTCGCCGCAACCAACACACGGCCGAGGTTCAGGCTTTGGCTGATTCGGAGTTCGCCGCATTCGCCGTTCTAACTCGCCGCATTCGTCCGAGCAGTAGCGCCGATGGACGCTCCCATAGAAAACGCGGCGGCACCGTAGGCAGTAATGCTCATAGTCAGTCCGTGGGCGGTGAGTCCGTGCCCACGGAATGAGAAGGCGATAGGCGCTCGCGGTCGCGCAGTCGATACAGACCGGATGGCCGTTCCGAAGTCCAGACGAAAGCCCGCGACGGTCAACAATTACAACGGGCTTGTCCGGTGGGATGGTAGCCCTGCACTTCTGGCACGTTACGGCTTTCGGTGCCGTTGTATTAGCTTCGGACTGCCTAACTGTAACGGCATCTGACCTGTGGGTTTGGCGGCCGTTACGGATTGCAGCCGAGTCATATCCTTCAGTCCTAGTATCCGTAACGCTCATTGGCTGCCTCCTCCTGTGGTTGGTACAGGAACGGGTGAGCACTCGCCCACCCGTCCCTGTGTTTCGGTTGTTTCGGTTGTGTCACTTCTCCTCTAGGTAGCGCTGGAAGGCATCGGCGAAGTCCGACCGGCGGTAGCCGCGCTTCGTCTTTGTGCCGATTCGAATTTCCTTAGGTTGTATTTGGAAGGGTGCCAAAACGGTTGCTAGTGCCTTTTTGCTCTCTGTGGCAGGTCCGTCATACTGTGCCTCTTCCAGGTTCAGCATTTGCTTAACCAGGTCCTCAGAGAATAAACGGTCCTTCTTTCCAAAGGCGGCTTTCACGTCGGCGAGCAGGAGCACAGAATCATCTACCTCTTCGGTTCGCGCTTCCGTTGTCAGCTTCACACAAGCATTCCATGCACGAGTTTCCCAACCCTCTCCGGCCAGTGTGGCGATATGGAAAAGCGGTAGCCACAGTTCGCGCTCGCGGTCGTTCAGCGTATCGGGCATCTTAGGCTTCGTCTCGGGGTAGACAAAATCTGCTGCGAAGTTCGCTAGACGATCCTCTAACCCGCCGGTTGCGACCGCTAGTTCACGGATGCCGAAGTCCTCTACAGTCTCATGGCGCAGCTTTCGGCGCATATGGATTTCGATGGAGCGGTCGCTTAGCGTGCTTGACAGTGCTCGCCCGATGGAGGCAAACGACTTCGGGCAGTACGTCCTAATCCGAGTGGGCTTGCTATTTAGGCTCATCACCACGTTAGCGCCTTGCTTGTAGCCCGAGTTCAAAATCCCGCGATACACCTTGGACATTTTCTGCATGTCCAGTTCGTCAAACAGGAGTGTCGGCTGTAGCTGGTCAATTGAGCGGTACAGCGCGGCAGTGCTCATATGGACAACAACAAACGGCTGATAGCAGATTTTCTCAAGGATAGTCAGTAGGTTGGTTTTACCGGAGCGTTTCGTAGGGCTCATAATAGCGAGGTACGGGGTAACGTCGAACTCTTGGAAGATATAGGTATGTGCGACCCATAGTGGCAGCGTGTCGAGCTGCTCATCTTTCAGGACGATGAACCGCTGTAGTACATCACGGATATCTTTGAGGAGTTGCGCCACCTCGTCGGCGGAGAGCTGTGGACCTCCATCACCCGAAACATCCGAAACATCCGAAACAGGGTGGAGGATCCTGCCGTGATCGTCTGTCATGTTCCTTCCATTTTTTCTGTCATATGGTTTCTATTCTGCAATTAATTTAATTCCCTGGGCTCGTCATACAGTCATATAGTCATACAGTTCTCTCACTATTTAATTATCAAAACATATGGCCGGCTTGTCCGTTTCGCCCCATCGCATAGATGTCAAGGGTTCGGGCGAACTGGGCAGTTGCAAAGGTTTGCATCTGGCATCAGTGTACGCTACACTAGGGGTGACCGCAAGGCACCGAGACCGTGTGCTCGGCCGACCACAGGGAGTGGCCATAGTGGAAATGGCTGTGTCCGACGACGACGACCGCCTAATGGGGCGGTGGGATCTGGCGGAATATCTCCGAGTCTCGCCACGCACAGTTGACTCATGGCGGGAAAAGAATTTCGGCCCACCCTTCATGCGTGTCGGAATGCAAATCCGCTACCGCAAGCGTGACGTTGATGCCTGGCTTGAGACAACCAAGTCAGCAACGGCGAAGTAATGACAGGACGGCGATGGGCTGCCGGTCGGAGTCTCCGGGGCGGACGAACCACCGGCAGCCCTCGCCCACCAACGACAGGGAGGGGAAATGGATACCGAGCGTGATAACGGAGAAAAAGTCCTATCGCTCTTCAACGCTGTGCGACTCGACGGCGGTTCCGGACGATTCTCGGAGCTTCTCATCGAAATTATCAAAGGCGACCGATGGCGTCGGTATCGTCTGCCGATGACAGAAGGAACGTTCGAGTGGGCCACCTTTGACGAGTTCTGCAAGGATGAGCTACGAATGACGTTTGAAGAGTTGAAGGAGTTTTGCAACACTCAAGTTCAGTTAGCGAACACTCAAGTTCAGTTAGCGGAGGAAGCGCTCAAGGAAGTGCTAGCGTTCTCGGAATGAACTAGAACGACACGGCGCCTGAAACGTTTCGGAAGCTCGTAGTCGAACGGCGCCACCAACAGAAAGGAATGGGAGAGATGGAAGAGATTACAATATCTGATCTAAGAGAAATGCTTGATTCCTACGATAGTCAAGGATATAAAGAAATCGAGCACTTCATAAATTGGGTGGAAGAAAAGATAGGAAAAATGGAGCAGATCAACAGGCTGTAATGCATATGTATCATCCCTCGGAGAGATAATTTGTTGGACACGGCGCCTCTGAGCGACGCGGAAGCGGGAACCACGTCGGCGCCTCTGTAGTACGCGGGAAGCTGAGATCCCAACGGCGCCACTACACGAAAGGGGACGTGAACGATGGGAAAGGGAAAGTTTGGCAGAAGTGAACTCAACCGTTACGACGAAATGATCGCACGGTGGGACAAATCAAAGGCCGAGCGAGACGAACGGGTACGGAAGCGGCGCGCGGCTCGGTTAGCCCGAGAGCGGGCAGTCCGGTTGGCCAACCAGCGAAAAAACACAGCGTAGCAGTGTCCGCAACTACCTGGTGGCCGCTTAGTGCGGAGGAGTGGGACAGACTCTTATTACTGCATGCTGCAATCTCGCACGAGTGCCGACGCGGGATCGGCGCGCTCGACGGTCTTGCCGTGGCGAACCGCTTCTACGGGCGCCCGGCAACAGACCGTGAGGAACTCTTGGTGATCGTGGGCGTCATCGCCGTGCTCGCCACAAAGAAAGCCATAACCGAGAGCTGTTGGTCTGTGCGGCTGACTGGTGACCCATTTTTAGACGAGTGCAACTGCTCACTCGCTTGGTACCTCTTCGCCAAAGGTGGCGAAGCCAATTTCGAACGGCTCGCATGGTACGCCGACTTCCGTGAGACGGTAACGTACTTCAACTAATGAACAGCGCGGCCGGTTTTGAAGGGAACTGGCCCCGGTACAAAAAACGCTCACGCTCCTCTCTCGACACACGAACACACACTTTCTCTCGATTCTGTGCGTTGTTGTTCGTGTTGGTGAGAGTAGGAGCGTCTATGGTTACGACTGAAACTGCCCCTTCGAGTCTTGACATTCGGCGCGAACAGGAACGGTTTTTCCGTAACCTGTTCGGCTCGGTGGCATCGGACTATCTGTATATTGCCAGGAAGCGCGGTGATGACTTCCACGAGAAGTACTTTGAGTATCGTCCCACAGAGCTGGATGATGCGCTCGACTATATTGCTGAGTATGCGCAAGACTTCAATTTGTACTACTGCGCTCAGCTACTCAGCGAGAAACGGCGTGTGAAAGAGAACGTTGCCAAAAAAGTCACGGCAGCATGGGCGGACCTTGACGAGTGCCACCCTGACAAGTTGTTGGTCAAACCATCGATCGCGTTAGAAACAAGTCCGGGCCGGTACCAAACCCTGTGGTTGTTTGATGAACCGCAAGACGCCGACGAGGTCGAACAGCTCAGCAAGCGCATCGCCTACTTCCACAGGGCGGTTGGTGCCGATGTCAGCGGTTGGGACCTCACACAGCTCTTGCGTGTGCCTGGCACTCCGAACCACAAGTACCCAAACAAGCCCACCGTAGAAGTCCGCACGGACCTCACAGGGCCATTGAGCCGCTACCGGCCCAGTGACTTCACGGCGTACCCAGAACTGCCACACGACGACAGTGAGCACCAGGACGCCAGTGAGCTACCGGACCCTGCGCCACTACCTGATCCACTGCCAACGTGGCTGGCTGGTATCGAGCAGGCGGATGATGGCAAGTTCGCCAAGAACCCAGATGCATACGACCGTCACAAACTCTCACAACACGCTGCATACCGCGCCCGAGAACATGCATTCTCAGACAGCCAGTTACGCACCTTCCTCGAAACACGCCACGCGCCGACGATGGGCCGGATTGCTGAGAAAGGGCCGGCATGGTGGCCGGGCGAGCTGCGGCGGCTGTTCGAGGAAGCCAACCGCAAGCATCCCCATCCCGAGCAGACGTGCGAGGAAGCCAACTGCAACGAGGCACCAAAGACAGCGAGCGATGCCAAAGACACCAGCGACAACGGTACTACGCCTCGGTTACGTGGATGGACAGTCAGAGAGCTACTGGCCGAGCCTGACAAGTTCGAGTGGCTGGCGGAAGCATTCTGCCCGATCCCTAGCTTTCTAGGGATTGGCGGGGAAGAAAAGACGCTGAAATCCTATATCGGGGCGTTCTTGGATGTTTCCGTTGCGGCCGGCATTGCAATCTTTGGTGAGTTTAAAGTCCAGAAAGCACGTCCGGTTATTCGCCATATTGGTGAAGGCGGACGCATACCGGATAAGCGACGGCTTGTGCGCATCGCGCGCAGCATGGGGATTTCGCTTGCCGAGTTACAGGACCTTCCGATCCTTTCTTACTACCAAGTTGTTTCCGAGTCGAGCAAGCCATTTATGGAGACACTACGAAACGACCTAGAGCAATCGCCTGGTCTGGTTCACATTGATCCTCAGTATGCTTATGCCGACAGAAACGTGAAATCGAGCGATCTCGTCGGTCGGGGCGGAAGCTTGGCCGACCTGTATGCGCCAGTCGCAGAAGCAAATGCCGTGCTGGCTATCAATGACCACTTTAACCAGACGGGCTCCGGATTCAACCTACGGCGGTTTACCGGCGCCGGGATGACAGAACACGTCGGTAGCTGGTGCCTTGTGAAGCATGACACTCCACCCACAGAGGAGGATGTTGCAAATGGCCATTTTGATTTAGTCCTCAAGATCGGCAGCCGAGACTGGGGCGAACTGAGCTGGAAGCTCAACCTTGATATCGGCCCGTTTGATATGACGCTCAATGAGCACGTTGGAGATATTACCTGGGAAGTCTCGCGCACGACGACACTCAAGCCGGTACTTGCATCCACGATTTTGAAGCTTGTGAACGAGCACTCTGGCGAGTTTACAAAGTCCGCTCTTGCTACTGCGGCTGGCGGTAAGTACGAAGATGCTCTCAAAACCATTGAAGCCTTGGAGGCATCCCAAAAGATCCATGCTGAGTCGCAACCGTTCCCGAATAAGAACGGACAAGACGTGTGGCGTGATCGGTATGTCCTAGGACCAGCACCAAAGGAAGGGAAAGAACGCACATGACGACACGTACACGAAGGTTTCCTACCGATGCCGAAGTTGATGCGTGGATGGCCGAGCATTTTGTCGATCCCAACGATGAGCGGCTGAGCGAGCAGACAAAAGCCGCCCACTCTGAGCGCATGGATTGGACGGGCAGTCTTCTACGGCATGCCGTATCGAGTGGTGCTATGCGTTGGGCGTATGAAGCGCACGGCACCCAGCATGATAAGAATGCCGAACACCAGTGTCGGTCCTTTACCCGCATGTATTTAGCTGCCGAGTCGGCTGGAATCGAGCCACTCTGCGCGCACGTTTACGACACCACTCGCCCGCTGTTCATGCAATGCGACCCGCCCATTGTCGTGTGTCGCACATGTCTCCCACAGATAGCAGACACCATAACCGCAAAATCCTTCCGCTGGAATCATGTATGCGACCGTTGCGGTGCTGACGCAGAACTCCTTTCTCCAAGCGGGCTTGGCATCGGCACGATCTTTCTTAATGGGCACGTCTGTTCACGCTGCTCGGCTGAGGATCGTCAATTAGCTTGGGACTCGGCCGATGAAGTCGTGCCAGTCGGACGCAATATGCTTTGCCTTTGTGGCTCAGGCCGCAAATACAAGCACTGCCACGGAAGGCCATTGAACACCACCAAAGAAAGGGCAGGCGGATGAGTGAGTACCGGATCGACTTTACCAAGATGCCTCGCCGTGACGACCCGTGCTGCGGTTGTGGCCATATCGGTGAACCGTTCGACGAAGACACTGAGCCGGATGAGTGCGACTGCCACTGGCCACCACAGAGCTGGGCGGAAATTGACGCCACGCTGCATATCCCGGCTGCCGGCCTAGCATGCCCACACTGCGTTGGAAAGAACTAGACCGGGTGGCTCGATCCCACCCACAGGAGGGGTGACGGCACGTGGCAATTGTGAAAGCCTCGCTCTCGGAGTTGATAAATACAGCCGACTTCCTGAAGGTGATGGTATTCGAAAGCACCACAGAGTGTTTCTACTGCTATGGGGAGCTTCAAGAGGTTGATGGCAAGAAGTACAAAGCTCCACCCGGAGAGCATGAGCTGTTCTGCGTGGACAACATTGTCTATTGGCGTGGCAGTGGTTTTGTCCTCCTGCTCCATGCCGACTGCGCCAAAGAGCTTGGTTGCCACCTCATCAAAGACGGCTTGCTCGCTGCGACGGAGCTGGACCGTCGTGATGCTCGACCTCGGCGCCAAGTCGTTCCCAAGGACGGGAACGGGTAGGAACAGGTAGCCGTCCGGGATCGCATCGTTGCAGGTCAGAGGCCAGATTGAACCTGTTCCCGTGCCGGGAACGACTTCAAATGTCCTGGGCTGGGGCCGGGTACTTGTTCCCGGCCCAAGTACTAGGGAACAACTACGAAAGCAGCCCTCTGACCTGCGGGTTTAGGGCAAGTCGTTCCCAGGCGGGAACGGGTTACGCTTGTCCGGAATGTCCGATCCACCACTAAGCGAATACGCCGACAGTCTTCCGATGACGAACCAATTGATTTCACTAATCATATAAGAATCGACTCCCTGACCAGCAACGATACCGAATTAACCGCGATGTCTCGGTAAATACTGGCGAATTCAGCGAATTCCACACAGCCCGTAGATGACGAAACAATTGATTTCGTCACTTCGAGCGCTGAGCTTCCCGGTCTCGACTCGCAACCGATGACGCCGAATTAGATTTCGTCAACAATAGCCGTTTGCATTCTGTGTCGGCGCGATGGTGCCATCCTCGACATGCCAGTTCTTCACTCACTTGGTAGACATAAGAATCGTTATCTACCATTGGCATACAGCCGTGAGCTGCAATGATGACGCTTCGTGGTCGGCGAAGGGTACAACTCGGACATACCTCCGCCACAGAGCGTGATATCAACGAAATCATGACGAGGAGATCGAGCTAGGTATTGCCATCGAATTGGTGCTAGAATTGACTTGAGACCGGCTCGCGCGTGAGCAGACCGGGATCGGCAAAACGAAAAGAATGCTTTTGCATTCTAACCATACTAATTTGAATTGACGGTGGCCGGTTCAAATCGGTGGGCGTCTCTCCGTGTAGCTATTTTTAGATTTGGGTTCGTGTAGATATTTTTAGATTTGGTTCTAGAAAGTATCTGAAGATGTTGGAAGTCACGGTAACGCCGAATCTAGGTCCTCGGTTTGGTAGGTTGGCAACGCGGACTGGTGGGTTTCGTGTGCCGCTTCAAGGCAGTGTGCGAAGTGTAGCGATCGAGACGGTAAAACAGAACTTCGAAGCTGGTGGGAACCCACCGTGGGAGAGACTCAAAGAATCCACGATTGAAGCCAAAGGATCTGACAGAATCCTCTTTGACTCAGGAGCCGGGATGGCATCGGCAACAAGTCTGGCTCGATGGAATATTTTTCAGGACGAGGCGGAGTACCGTGGTGACTCGTTCCCAAAGAGTACGGCATACATGAGGTTTCACGAGTCTGGGACTGATTTGATGCCAGCGCGGCCGTTTGCAGTCCTCCAAGATGATGACGAGCGAGCAGTGAATGGGATCTTTCACGCTTGGGTAGATCTGATGATCAAGGCGAGTGGGCTCTAAAACGAAGTAGTACCTTCGTAGACTGCGCGAATGGGTCCCATCGCCTTCCGCCCCTGTGGTTGGGGTCTACGGCGCTGGCGCCAGAAAGGATACGTGAAAATGACTGACCCACTGGATGCCGAGCTAGAAGATATCCTCGCCAGCAACACTGACCCAGATGAAAAGCCCTACGACACTGGGACGCGCGATTTGAAGCGTGCGTTTCCGCACGCGGTTCGTACCCTTGCGAACCTGGCACTGTACAGCAAGTCGGACAAGATCCGGCAAATGGCGAGTCAGTTCATCGTGGAAAAGGTCATCGAGCTGGAAACACTGAGCGCCGACGACCCGCTGGCGAAGTTCATGGAGGAAGTCACCGACTTCGCCAACACACGCGGCAACAAGCGTGAGGACTAAAGGACTAAAGGACTGAGAGACTCCATGACTGCACAGACGGACTCCTCCGCCTCCACCCCTGCCCCTGTGGTTACCAACAACGGCCCCGAGCCAAAAGGCTACACACGGCTCGTAAAAGTCTGGTGGGCGATGTGGGACGCCTCAGAGGTCCGTCCTGGGTTCGAAAACCCCGTGTGGAGCGGCAGCTTTTATGAGCTTATAGTGCGGAAGGTGCGCGAGAATGAGCGGTACAGCAGGGATGCGAAACTAGAACTAATTGGCATGGGCTGCATCCGCCAGGTCAGCGCCGGTCCGGGCGTCGGCACGACACTGGAATTGTTGCGGCCACCCGACTACCAAACCTACACAACCGCCTGTGGACGGCCAGGGACGCGCGCACTCCGGAAGGCGCGCCGTGAGGCAAACGCCGAGCCGGGCACCCACGCGCGCACGCACAAGGAAGTTCTGGCGGCTTGGTTCCGTGCCAGACTGGCCGATGGCGGAACCGAGTCCGGCATTGTCGAGGAGCTGAAGGCGCACCGGAGCCGCCCTGCCCACGAACAACGGCAGCTAACGTCGTTCCCGTGTCTGGGCCACGTCGGTGGTACGCACACGTGCGGAATTCCGGGACTCGACTCCCAAGCCGACAAATGAACACCACCAGTGGGACCAAACCCGTCTGCCTGGGACCGCATCCCACAGACTCGCACTATGAAGTCTGGCGCTCGCCAAACGGCAGGCTCTTGGATGTCATCGCCACCAACCCCGCGTGGCCCGAAGACTTGAAAGCGGCACTACGGGTCCACCGAACCGCTGTGCTCGTTGGTGTCTGTTCCTGTGGTGGAAGTGCAACCGGCCCGGTGGTCGCCCACCAGCCAAGCTGTCCGGCAGCCGAGATCCCGTACTTGCTGAGCCGGTACGGCATCCAGCTCGGTCCCGAGTCCGAGTAGCCCCCCCCCCCCCCTGTGGTCGGGAGAGGGACGGCGCTCGAAAACCGACACTCATATACTCTTCCTACGACTCGTATACACCGTGCCGGGTATGCAGATACCCCGGCGCAGCGCACCGCATGATATAGCTGATAACAACGGCGGGAACTGGAATGTTCCTGCCAGAAGCGTAAAATAAGGGCGGGATCCTTATGAGCAGTTCACGCGCCTAATCAAGGCACGAAAATCTAATAGTGCGCCGGCGCCACTAAGCTGCAACTGTTGCCTCCGCCTAGCCACGCGGACGTTCGAGCGCGACGACGAAGCTAAAACACACACACACACACACACACACGAATTCGGAGGTGTGGTTCTCGCTGTAAAGGCGCCATTGTCGTGAGCGTGAGCAGTTCTGAAGTCTGGATGATTATCCGTGCCAGAAACATGGCGCGTGCCGAACTGGCACGACTTGAGCGTGATCTTGGCGGGATTCACCGCCGGTTCAGCGCGGTCGGGACTGCGGCAAGGGCTGTAGGCCGAGTCACGCTGATTGGCACCGGAATTGCAGCAGTCGGGGTTGCCAAGCTCGGTGGCAGTGTCATTCACGCGGCAGCCGACTTCCAAGACGCCATGAAGATGGTAAAGGCAGTGACCGGCGCCAATGCGGCGCAAATGGCGCTGCTGAGCGCCAAAGCCCTCGCGCTTGGTGCGGATATGAGGCTGCCCGCAACCTCAGCGGTTGACGCGGCAGTCGCATTCCGGGAACTGTCAAAAGCTGGGCTGTCCATTAATGACGTGCTCGGCGCTGGCCGAGGTGTGTTGCAGCTTGCTGCCGCTGGTGAGCTGGACGTTGCTGACGCGGCCGGCATTGCAGCGTCCCAACTGAATGCATTTCACCTGAAAGGCAAAGAGGCAACACGAGTTGCTGATTTGCTTGCCGCTGCCGCAAACGCATCACAAGCCGAAGTGCATGATGTAGCGCTTGCGGCGCAGCAAGCGGCAACAAGCTTCTTCCAGGCAAGACAGCCGGTTGAGGCAATGGTCACGGCGATCTCCCTGATGGCCAACGCGGGCATTCGCGGCAGTGATGCCGGTACAAGCCTCAAGGTGATGTTGCAGCGCTTGGAGGCGCCGACCAAAAAAGCCAAAGCGGCAATGGACCACTACGGCATCGCCGTCTTCGACGCGCAGGGCAAAACCCGCCCACTCCGAGACATCATCCGAGACCTTGAGCCAGTGTTTGCCAGAATGACCGACGCCCAGCGCGCGGCATTCACGCAAACCGTGTTTGGCACAGATGCCATGCGCGCGGCCAACGTTGTCTTGGGTGGCGGTGTCAAACGGTGGGACGCGATGACGCTTGCTGTCACCAAGCAAGGCGCGGCAGCAAAGCTCGCGGCAGCGAAAAACGAAGGGTTGCACGGCGCGATGGATGCATTCCGCTCCGTGCTGGACACCCTGAAAGTGGCAATGGGCACGCCGACGCTCAAGCCACTCGAACGGCTGACGCTCAGTTTTGGGAGCCTGCTGAACACCGACAAGGTGATCAAGTGGGCACAGACGACCGGCGAAAAGATCGGCGCTGTCCTCACCAAGATCGCTGACTTTGTTGACGAAGTGAAAGCCAGTGGGCTTAACACGGCGCTTGACAAGTTCATGAGCGCCGAGACCAAACAGAGAATTGACCAGGTGCGAGACGCGCTCTCCAAAGCAAGAGACGTTCTTGGCCAGATCCAAAACGTGATTGCACAGAACGGCGGACTCAAAAACGTGCTGTTCGGCGTGGCAGGCGGGTTTACTGCCGTCCGGGTGGCAGTAGGACTTGCAACCGGCGCATTCAACCCGTGGCTGTCAGTAGTTGGACTTGTCGCTGGCGCACTGATTTACGCCTACACGCATTCCCAAAAGTTCAGAGAAAAGGTCGCTGACCTCTGGGGATGGATCAAGAACAAGCTGACTCCTGCGCTGCAAGACCTTTGGAACTGGGTTAAGACGAAAGTTCTCCCGGTGTACCGAGAGCTGTGGCAGTGGGTGCAGGACAAAGTCAGACCTGCACTGTCGAGCCTCAAAGACACCATCGTTAGCAACAAGGACCAGCTAAAACTGTTGTGGGCGGCGTTCTTGGTGCTGATGGGCTTCATCATCCGTACCGTCGTTCCGTGGCTCATCAAGTTGTACACGTTGTACTTGGTCAACCTGATCAACGTGTTCAAGGGCGTTATCATCATTTTGGGTGCCGTTGTTCGCGCTGGCGAGTTCCTGGTCCGGCGGCTTCTCGACTTCTTCGGCAGCATTCTGACCGGCGCTGCAAAAGCGTTTGGGTGGATGCCAGGGATCGGGCCAAAGCTCAGGGACGCAGCAAGAGACTTCGGCAGGTTCGCGGCAGATGTGAACCGCTCGCTTGACCAACTGCAC
Organism: Actinomycetes bacterium; assembly: GCA_036000965.1. Taxonomy (NCBI): domain Bacteria; kingdom Bacillati; phylum Actinomycetota; class Actinomycetes; species Actinomycetes bacterium. Next base: position 12,306 of record DASYUT010000078.1, on the reverse strand, counting down.
GACGAGCAAATCACGGTCAAAGCCATTGCCGACGTGGACGCAACCAGGAAGCTGAAAAAGCTCAACACGCAGTTTGGCGGCAGAGTCCAGCTCGCCACAGGCGGGATGGTGCGTGGCCCGGGTGGACCACGCGACGATGCCATCCCGGCGCTGCTTTCCAATGGCGAGTTCGTCGTTAATGCTGCCGCTGCCCGGCGCAATGTCGGACTGCTTCGGGAGATCAACGCGCAACGGTTTGCCACCGGCGGTGTGGTACCGCGCACGGCATTTTCTGGTGTGGCGCAGGCAGGCAAAGACGCTGCCACCTATCAGCGGACAGTTGAACGTGCCGTGATCAGCATCGCGGGACGCTTGGCAACGTCGGTCGCCCGTGCGGTATCAAGCGCGGTCAGCGGGATGGGCAGCAGTCTCGGCGGCTCGGCCGGTATCAAAGCGTTCATTCGCTCCACCGACCGGCTGCCCTACATCTGGGGTGGTGCCGGGCCAGGCGGATATGACTGTTCGGGGTTGGTCGGTGCGGTGTACGGCATGATGCGCGGTGACCCACGGGCCGGGCACGGCCGCCGCTACTTCACGACCGGCTCGATTGGCCGTGGCGTCGCTGGACTCAAGTCTGGGTTTGGCGGGACGCTGAACATCGGTGTCACACCCGGCATTGGGCACATGGCGGGAAACTACGGTGGCCTTGGCTTTGAGGCTCGGAGCACGAGGAGCGGCATCATTGTTGGCGGCGCGGCCAGGGCGGTATCCTCGTTCGCCCGGCACTACCACATGGCCAAGGGTGGGTTGGTCGGCAAGCTCACCCCAGGCACCGTCTCGGAGTTGCTCAAGTTCCCCGGTATCGACATCGGCGGCGACCTGGCTGCCGCTCGGGTCGCGCTTCAAGGGTTTGACCGGGGCGGCTGGCTCATGCCTGGCGCGACACTGGCCGTGAACACCACAGGCCGTCCTGAGCGCGTCTCACCGCCCAACGGCGGCGGTGATTTTCACCTTCATGTGGAATTCCACGGCCCAGTCTACGGTAGCAAGGAAGGAATTAGGCAGCTTGTCGATGATATCCATCAAGGACTGCTAAACAAGCAAGGACGTTGGGGCGGCATCAAGCTCGGACTGACGTGATGATCAAGAATGCGGGTAGTGCTTTTGTCCTCCTATCAGCTACCCGCTGGTGGGCGTGCTGCGGAAGTAGTCGCGTCGCGAAGCGCTTCCGCAGCCACCACCGACAACGGCAGAACGGAGGAATGGAGGATGCAGCAATGACAATCAATGCAAATGACCGGTTCTGCCTTGCGGTGAACGCCAACGGTGCAGGCGCGAAGGTCTACGAGCTGCGGAACGGTACCTACCGGCTGAGTGATCCGACGAAAGGAAAGGCAGTGTGGAAGCCCTCAGCGCCAACCGACACGCTCGCCAGCAAGTTGCAACGATTCCTCAGTGACCGGGAAGCGCACGAAAAAACGATGGCTGAGCTGGATGACCTTACGAACAAGTTGCAGGAGCCAACCACAGGAGGCGCGAGCGCAGTGAAACAGTTTGGCGAGCGTGTCGATGCCAAAGTTGCTGGCGGGATGACGTTCAGCGAAGCCTCGCGAGCTGTCTCCGTCGAGGAACCTGCACTGTATGAGCAGTACCGAAACGCCAGCTTTATCGATGGCAGCATTCCGCTTAGCAGTGAGGCGCAGCAAACAACCCAGCTTGCCAGCGCGATGATGGCACGGATCATCGGTGAGCACAGGATCGTTGACCAGCCAGACAGCGCCAACTACCAACAGCTCGACACTGGAAACCTTCGAAGTGGCGCACGCGAAAACCCAATCGAGGCGTTCTTGCGCCTGGTGCGAGGCGTGCAGACGCAGCCTGGTATGGATGCAGCGTCGGCGATCGAGAGCGTCAAGGCGAAGTATCCCGATCTTTGGGAAGCCTACAACAACGCGATTATGGCGGTGACTTCGCGGTAACGACAACACAACGCCTTCCTCCATGTGAACGAGGTCACTGTCGCTGACTACCGCGATCTGCTCGCTGGACTTGCCTCCGAGTCCGTCGACGCCGTCATCACAGACCCCCCGTTTGGGATCGGCTACGTCAACCATTACACACACACGCGCCACGCATCGGTGATTGGCGATGACGCGCCATTTTCCTACGCGGAACTGGCGCGCCACGCCTACCGAGTCCTAAAGCCGGACACGGCGTTTCTGGCATTCACCGATTGGCAGAGCTACCCTGGCCATTTTCACGATGTTGCCGCAGCGGGCTTCAAGATGAAAGAACCGCTGATCTGTCAGAAACGGCCGGCAGGGACGGCAGACCTCTACGGCGCGTTCCAGTCGAACGCCGACTGGATTCTGTTCGCGCACAAGGGCAGGTTTGTCTTCCGCGAAACGCAGTTGCTTCGCAACAAGCGCGCTGGCACCGTTCCGAATGTTGGCCGCAACCCAGTACCCGAGTACAAACGGCGGTTCCCGTCGTGCTGGTTTGGCCCCGAGTTCCCATCGGGCAGCGAAAACCCTGCGTCACTACTCAGCCGGGCATACCCGCACCCAACGGTTAAGACGTTGCAACTGCTACAGTGGCTCATTGCGCTGACGACTGACCTCGGCGGCATCGTGGTGGACCCGTTTGTGGGGACGGGTACAACCGCGGTCGCGGCAGCGCAGTGCGGTCGCAACTTCATCGCTGGTGACGTGTCACCAGCATGTGTGGCGATGGCGAGCAGGCGACTCGTGGCACCTGTGGGGTAGAAGGTTCGGGGCGGAGGGGTACCGAACACGAGAAAAGGCGCCACATGGCGCCTTTTCTCATTTGGCTGTCACTGCCGCAACAGCAGATGCGCGGTTAACAGTGGCTTCCCCGACGTCAAATAGCTTCCCAAGCTGGGCGTTCGCTTTACGTTTATGAGCAGGAGGCCCTACCCTAGAGTCGCCCGACTCTAGGGTAGGTTTGCCCGATTGTCGGGTTTCTGGTCTCCCCTCAGTTGAGGGGAGACCAGCTTGTCCTGAATGTCGGGTTTGGCGCCCTCGGCGCTGTCCCTCGCGCCTTTTCTCAGTTGGTCCTCACTTCTGTTGGAGCCGGTCCAAGCGTACACGAGTCTGATCGTTGTCAGCATCGATCCACGCTTCGAGGACAAGCGCGGCGACCAAGGCCACAACCACCAGCACGACGGCGGCGATTACCATTTGAACGGTGATTTCACGAGGGGCCGGCCATCCACAGACGGAAAGAACAGGGGCGGTTGCTCGCGCTCACCGATCTTGGCGATATGGCGAACAATCCAACGCAGTTCCCAAAGACACACGATGGCGAGCCCAAGCACCATCGCAAGGCCAGTCAGAACCAGTAAGGCCAAGCCGAGGATGGATACAGCGTCGTTCACAGTTCCTCCGGTTCGAGTAGCGGGATCGTAAGTTCCATTTCCGACAGCTCACGCTGTAAGGCAGCCAACCGACGTGAACGCTGTTGTTCATCAACGGCGCCAAGACGGGCGGCAATGCCGGCAAGCACAGTCGGGTCACGGATCGGCACGTCCAAACCTTGCGCGAAGAGTTCCGCTTCCACGCGAGCGCAAAGCTCGGCATCATCGTCGGACTGCACGTCACCCCTTGTGGTTGGAAAGGGGAACGTGCACCTACAAGTCACAGCCGAGTAGGTGCACGTTCCCGGCCCTTGCGTCTTCCCCTTGCCCGCAAGGACGGCTACCTTTGGTGGGAGCGGCAACGTGGTTGCGTCCGTCCCGATCAGTTCCGGTGGGTTGAGGATTAGCTCGACTTCACGACCTCCGTGTCCCATGCGAGCGGTGAAGCAGAACACGTTGTCTACGCCCATGAGGTCGGCTATTGGGCGGGCAGACTGGCTCGATGATGACGACACCAGGCAGCCTCGGGTCCGTGGTGATGCGGTGCCTGTGGTGGTCACCAAGTGGCACACCACAGCGCGGGCACGGTTGGGCAAGGAACGCCTCAAGGGGTTTCCAGTTCACCGGGCGCCAGCTTCCCGCCTGCCATGACTGTGAGTGACCGGTCGGCGCTTGGTACCCGCAGCGCGGCAGACCTCGTCACTGTGGGGACCGCAGTAGCGCCGAGTCTCACCAGCCAGAAGGTTCGGCACTGTGAACGTGACGATCCATGTGGCACGTCGGCCGCACTGGCGCCAGTCGCAACGCTTCCGGTTCCCGTGGACGGTTCTTGCCGGCATGACGACTCCCCCACTTCCCCGTTGGCGGGAACGGTGGCCGTGTGGGGGGCCATCACGAACCACCGTCCCCACGGTGGATGGAGCCGAACGGCCAACGCGCCGATTCGCAACTGGCAGCACGGCTCCACTTCGCTACTTCGTTGCTTCTGTCACGAAGACGGAGTGAAGCAGCGGGAAGGGATCTCGTCAACAGGGAGTAGCATCTTATGTACAGAAGTCCTCAAGGGAAGGTGGACCCGTGGTGAAGCGTGCAGGACTGCCGATCTACCAGAAGATTGCGGATGATCTTCGCGAAGGGATCGTGGCCGGTCGCTACCCGCCTGGTGCTCAGCTTCCGAGCGCACAGGAACTCAGATCGAGATGGAAGGTCACGGAACGGACGGTTCGTGATGCCCTCGTCCAGCTCCGGGCCGAAGGGTTGGTCACAAGCCAGCAAGGCCGTGGCGTGTTTGTGCGAGAACCGACGGTTCCGCGCAGATTGTCAACTGACGTTGCGCTGTATGACGGCTGGTACAGCATGGCGCGTCGGCACGGCCTGGCACCAGCGACAACAACCACCGTGACAACCGGCCCAGCCACCGACGAGGTCGCCCAGTGGCTTGAGCTGCCCACTGGCACCGAAGTCAGCATTCGAGACCGGGTGATGCAGGCCGAAGGTGCGCCGCCAGTGATGTTGGCAACCAGCTACTTTCCGATGTGGGTGGTTGAGCAGGCGCCGAAGCTCAGAGATCCCAACGTCAGTGGGTTGCCGAAGTGGCTGCGGGAAGCATTCGGGCCGACGTACTCGGAGGATGTCATCGCGCCGAGGATGCCAACGCCAGATGAGCAGGATCGGTTGCAGCTCTCGGCTGGTGTGCCGGTGCTGGTCATCAAGGGTGGCACGTTTGACCAGGAACGGCGCGCGCTGCACTTCATCAGCACGGTGGCCGCTGGCGACCGGATCGAGTTCGGCTACCGGTACGGCTCAGTTCCCAACGGTGCATAACTGCTGGTCAGCGCGAACCACAATGGATTGCTGGTTCAGGCCAGCGGCCAGACGCCGGTCGCCGGCACCGCGCCGTGGGTCGGCTTCAGCCCGACCACGCCGCAGCAGGCGGCCGGGATGCGGATCGAGCCGGCAGTGTCGCTGCCGACGGCGAGCGGGACAAGGCCGGCGGCGACCGCGGCGGCCGAGCCGCCGCTCGACCCGCCCGCGATCCGCTCGGGGTCCCAGGGGTTGGTCGTGCCCGGCGTGTGCACGCCGTAGGCGAACTCATGGGTGCGGGTCTTGCCGACCACCACCGCGCCGGCCCCGCGGAGGCGCGCCACGACCTCGGCGTCGGCGTCGGCGAGGTTGGCAGCCAGCTTCGGCGAGCCGGCGCCGGTGACCGCGCCGGTGACGTCGACCAGGTCCTTGACCGCGACCGGGACGCCGTGGAGCGGCCCGCGCAGCCGCCCGCGGGCGCGCTCGGCGTCGCGGGCGGCCGCCTCGCCGAGGGCCTGGCCGGCGAGCACCGAGACGAAGGCCCCCAGCCGGCCGTCCGCAGCCTCGATCCGCCCGAGGACCCGCTCGACAAGGGCCACGCTGGTCAGGTCGCCATCGCGCACGAGGACCGCCGCCTCCACCAGCCCAGGTACCGCCGTGTCCGCCCCTCCGCCCGCCGAGGCCGGGTCGGAGATCACCCGCGTCGACGCCGCCGGCCCCCCGGGGCTGGCTGACCGAACCTCCGGCCCCCCGGGGCCGGCTGACCCAACCTCGGGTCCCCCGGGGCTGGCTGACCCAACCTCGGGTCCCCCGGGGCCGGCTGGGCTGGAGGGCGGGGCTGGCTCCGCGGCCGGGCGGGTGGGGAAGGGCGCATCGCCGGGGCCGAGGTCTGCTACCGCCTCGAGGTCCCGGAGCCGTCTGGCGTGGAGCGCGAGGGCACGCTCCAGCTCGGCCGCGTCCGGCGGCACGTCGAGCCCGGCCGCGGCGAGCCGGGCGCGCAGCGCCCCGGGGCCGGCGCGGTCGTCCCCTGCGGACCTCATCCCGTCTCCCCTCGTGCCGTGTCGCCTGCTGGATCGTACGGCGTCCCGGCGGCCGGCACTCACCGCCTGGGCCGACCCTGCCGCCATCCCTGCCGCGCCGGGCGGCATCCGCCCGCCAGGGCTGACCTCGGGTCGCTGGTAGCGTGCTGCCGTGCGGTGGACCGGCGGACGTGGGGGTAGGTGCGATGGCTTCGACAAGCACGACAGGCGGCGACCTGGACCGGCTCGCCGACGAGGTGACGCGGTGCCGGCGCTGCCCGCGGCTGGTGGCCTGGCGCGAGCAGGTGGCCAGGGAGAAGCGGGCCGCGTTCCGGCACGAGACCTACTGGGGTCGCCCCGTCCCCGGCTTCGGCGACCCGGCCGCCCGCCTGCTCGTCCTCGGACTCGCTCCCGCCGCCCATGGCGGCAACCGCACCGGGAGGATCTTCACCGGCGACCGCTCCGGTGACTGGCTGTTCGCCAGCCTGTACCGCACCGGCTTCGCCAGCCAGCCCACCTCGGTCCACCGCGACGACGGTCTGACCCTCACCGACTGCTGGATCACCGCGCCGGTCAAGTGCGCCCCGCCCGCGAACAAGCCCCTGCCCGAGGAGCGGGCCGCGTGTGCGCCATGGCTGGCCGCGGAGCTGGCCCTGCTCGACGTGCGTGTGGTCGTCGCGCTCGGCAGCTTCGCCTGGGACGTAGCCCTCCGCCATCTCGGCCCGGTCGGTCCCAAGCCCCGCTTCGGCCACGGTGCCGAGGCTGCCCTCCCCAGCGGCCGCACCCTGGTCGCTTGTTTCCATGTGAGTCAGCAGAACACATTCACCGGCAAGCTCACCGAGCCGATGCTGGACGCGGTGTTCTGGCGGGCGCGGGAACTACTCAAAGGCGACCGTCACGACTCCTGATGTCTCCTACCTGCTTGGCCGTTCCTCGCCACCCTCGCGCCTGTGGCCACCTTCCATCACGAGCGTCTCGACGGCTCCGGCTACCACCGAGGAGCGGCGGCCGCGACGCTCACGCGCCCTGCCCGTCTGCTCGCCGCCGCCGATGCCTATCACGCGATGACCGAGCCGCGGCCGCACCGTCAGGCGCTCTCGAAAGGGCAGGCCGCCGGGATCCTCAGCCAGGAAGCACGCGCCGGACGAGTGGACGCCGACGCGGTCACCGCGGTGCTTGAGGCCTCTGGGCAGCGCGTCCCGCGAATCAATCGGCCGGCGGGGCTCACCGAGCGGGAGGCCGAAGTCGTCGGGCTACTGGCGCGCGGCTTGCAGACCAAGCAGGTCGCACGTGCGCTTGGAATCTCGGTCAAGACGGCCGACCGCCATATCCAACATGCGTACGGGAAGATCGGGGTCTCGACGCGCGCCGCGGCGACGTTGTTCGCGATGGAGCATGGGCTCGTGGCATGGGGAGAACTCCCAATTCCCCGCACCGCCGGCCGCTCGTAGCGTCCTCGTGAGCGGCTGCTGGCCAGCATCCCGTCACGGGACCCGAGGAGGTCACCGGATGTCCGCGACGACGAAAGCGCGATTCCGAATAGCCATCGTTGCTGTTGCCCCGGCGGTGCTCCTGGTCGGGTTCATCTACCATCCGTATGGCTCTCCCCCCACCGATGAGGCGGCAGTCGCTGCGGCGGCGGCTTCCGACACGATGCGCTGGCAGCTCGCGCATCTCACGATCGCCGTCGGGTACGGGCTCGCAACACTCGCCTTCCTCGCCATTCGGAGCTACCTCCGCGAGGTGGGCGAGGAACGCTGGAGCGTCCTGGCGCTCCCGCCCATCGTCCTGGGCAGCACGCTGTTCGTCATCCTGACGGGCATGGAAGTCGCGCTGGCGGCAGCTGCCGAGACGGGCGGCGACGTCCAGGCAATCCAGGCTGCGCTGTTCCTGTGGTTCGTCCCGATCCTGGTGACGGGCGCGCTCAGCTTCGCGCTCGGAGCTTTCGGTTTCGCCATGGGGATCGCCCGCACCGCGGTTCTGAGCCCCGGGCTGACCCGGCTCGTCGTAGGAGCGCTGCTGGTGACGGCCATCGCCCGCTTCGTCCCCCTGAGCGTGGCGCCCTACGTGATGGCCGCTGCTGGTGTCGTGGCGCTGTGGCCGCTGGCATTCGAGATGTGGAGGCATCCGGAGGCGCAACCCTCGGGACGCCCTCGACCGCTGCCGGCGACCTGATGGCCCCAGCGAGTTGCGAGGTCTCAAGCCGCACATTGGGCAGCGAGGCGACGACTCCATGCCTCATCGGGCCGGGTGCCCGGTGTGGTCAACGCTGGTGTGCCCAGCTCGCCAGACGCTCGGTGAGCCTCGGCAGGTCCACCTGACCGGTGGCGACCTCGATCACCAGGTCCACTGCCTCGTCGACGGTGGGTGGATCCAGGTCGAAGCCGTTCAGGTCGTAGAGCACCACCGCCGCCGACCAGGCAAGGCGCTTGTCGCCGTCCACGAGCGCGTGGTTGCGGACGACCGCTTCCAGCAGTGCCGCCGCCTTCTCGTCGATGGTCGGGTACGCATCCTTGCCGAAGGCGCTCGCCTGCGGCCGGTGCGCCGCCGAGTCGAGGAGACCGATGTCCCTGACCGCCGGTTCGCCGATGGCTTCTTCCGCGATGATCAGTAGGTCCTCGACCGTCAGGCGCTCCATCCGGTCCGTCAGGCGTCCTTGAGTCGATCAAGGATCTCGCTGTGCCGCGTCGCCACGCGACGAGCGGCGATCCGTACCCGCTCGGTGTGTTCGTGGCGGGCGATGCGCTCCTGGATCGCCAGCCGGACGACCTCCTGCATGGAGCGCCCTTCGCGCTCGGCTTGGCGGCGCAGCAGGGCCGTCTCCTCGTCGCTGAGTCTGAGTGTCATGGCCATAGCCGATATGATACCGCGGTGATACCGCGGAGGGTCACGCGCGTGTGCATTGCGACGAGGTCCTGTCTCGCCGTGGAGTTTGGGTGGGACTTCGTGATGGCTGGTCGTTGGATGGGCTGATGTGGCGGGTTCGTTCGGCCCCTACGCTTGCTGCCACGACGAGGAACACGCCGACGAGTTGCACGACGTCGGGCACCTGGTGCAGGACGAGCAGCCCGACCGCGGTAGCGATGGATGGTTCGAGGCTCATCCACACCCCGAAGACCGCAGGCTCGAGGATCCGCAACGCGGTCATCTCCGCTGCGTACGGTAGCGCCGGCCCCAGCACGGCCAGGGCCGCGCACTCCAGCGCGCCGAGCACGGTCAGGTGTGGCAGCGCCTGCGGTGCTCGCCGAGAAGCCGATGGCGCTGGTGATCCCAGCGCACCGGCACACCGGCCCCGGCGAGGAGCCAGCGCGAACCCTCGGTAGCCGGCAGGCCGAGTGGATCACGAACTCTCGAGGCACCGACGACGACGAACTGCTCCACCGGGTCACCGCCGTCCACGGCGCCATCGCAGGCGTGGCCCACCGCATCGACAGCCTCGGACTGATCACCGAGCTTGTCGCAGCCGGACTCGGCGTGGGGCTCATGGTTGCGGACGGGCCCACACACCCTGGCGTCCGCTACGTCGATCTGGACGGAGCCGCCGGGTCACGGCGGATCTATGCCTGCACCCGGCTGGGCCGCACCGACTGGCGGAACAACGCCGCGGTCATCACCGCCGTGGCCACCGCCCTTGCGACGCAGCCTGCGCCCTTCTCGGCGGTGCTTGCTGAGCGAGGAGGCGCGCCCGAAGCACCCGCAGCCAGTTGACAGCTACGGCAACGGCCTCGTCGAAGCCGACCAACAACATGAACTCCGGCCGGCTGACCGAGGCGATGCTCGACGGGTGTTCCCGCGGGCGCGGGAGTTGCTGGGCTCGGACCAGCGTCGAGGCTGACAACCGCAGGCGGCCTCAGATCCAGACCTTGCGGGTGCTCGTCTCGTAGTCGATCGACTGCGCCCCGGCGTGGGCGAGCGCTGCGCGACCCGCCTCGGTTCGGTGCGTGAAGAAGATGAGCTCGCTGGGGCCGAGCCAGCGCCGCCCGGCCCGCGCGAAGGCCTCGGCGCGGTCCTTGCGCCGCCCCAGGCGGACCGCCGCCCATGCGAGCCCGGCGGGCAGCGCGGCGGCGACGGCGATCGCGGCCGGCTCGCCGGAGAGGATCGCGAGCATCCCGCCGCCGGCTGCCCCCGCGATCCCGAGTGTGAGCGGGCCTCGCTCTCGAGCGGCTCAGTGAGCCACGCCAGTTCCTGGTAGGGAGCCAGGAACCCATCGCGCACCACGCTCGGGGTCGGGATGGTGAAGTCGACCGGCCCGATCAGGCCTTGGTACAGCTCCGCCTCCTCCTCGGTCAGCTCATCGGGAGAGGTGGCCGTGAGGGCGACGAGATGGACGTCGCCGAGCAGGGAGGCGACCGCGCGGACGATATAGCCCCACAGCGAGGCGAGGTGGTGGCACTCGTCCAGCACCAGGGTCGCGACCCCGCGCCGCCGCAGCGTCTCCACCCGTCGGCGCGCGGCCGGCGCCAGCAGGTCGGCGAGGTCGACGCGCTCGTGCTCGCCACGGGCGATCTCCCGCTTCAGCGTCGCCTTGATACGAGCGATCTCGCGGACGCGGGTGGTGGCACGTGGGCTGCTGGTCTATGGAACGGTCAAGGCCGCCCTGTCGCACATGACCCGTCTGTTGGCGGCGGATCTGGCTCCCCGGGTGCGGGTCAACGCGATCGCTCCGGGCGTGGTCGAGAGCGACGGCCTGAAGGCCGCACTGACCGACGAGATCCGTGCACAGGTGACCGCCGCCACCCCGCTTCACCGGCTGGCCAGCGTGGACGACATTGCTGCGGCTGCGGTGTGGTTGGCGTCCGCGGCTGCGGGCCTTGTCACCGGCACGGTCATCAGAGTGGACGGAGGAGCCGAGGCGGCTACCTTCCCGAACGAGATCCCCCGATCTGTAGGGGCGAATTCACAGCTGCCCCCAGCGGGCGGGGCCCAGCAGAACACGGCGAGAGGGCGCCTCACCGAGCCGATGCTCGACGGGGTCTTCTGGCGGGCGCGGGAGCTGGTGGAAGCGAAGTCCGCCGAAGAGATCACCGCTCGGGCTTTCACCTTCCACCCGCTGCTCGCCTCCGGCGCTGCCCCGCGGATTCGGCCAAGACGCCGCCTACGACCATCGCAGCGAGCACGCCCAGCTGCGCTTCGGCCGAGAATGTCAGGCCGACCATCCCAGTCGGTAGGACGCCGCCGGCGATCACCAAGCGGACCCCGATGTGCCCGATGCCCAGAAGCTGCCGGAACCATGCCAGACCGACGACATACACGGCAACGCCCGCGGCGAGGAACCACGCGGTCGACGCGGTCACGGGTTCGCCGTACTGCACAACGGCGTTCTTGACCCCCGCGGCGAACACGATGATCCCGCCCAGCACCGGCAGGAACGCGTAGCCGAACCCGTACAGCGCCAGCCACGAGGAGCGGTCGACCGCCGCGGCGTCCAAGGCTCGCTCGGCTTGCTCGTCCTCGCCGTCGAAGTACAGCCACCACAGCGCCGCGGCCAGCGCCAGGCCCAGTACCGCCGTGACGACGGTGCCGGCCCGCAGGTCGCGTCCTGCCACGCCGATGCCGACGGCGACGATCGACTCGCCGAGCGCGATCAGCACGATGAGCCCGTGGCGCTCCACGAAATGGGCGGCCCGAATGGGGAAGCCCGACACCGCCGTGAAGAACGGCGAGACCCAGTGCAACCCGAAGGCCGCCGTCCACAGGGCCCACTGGACGGCACCGTCGGTGACGCCGGCCAACAGCAGCAGCAGCGCGGTGATGGCGTTGGCCGGCCCGGGCCGGCGCATGGCCCGCACCGCGCGCTCCTGTGCGGACAGCAGGACCATCCCGGTGTGCACCAGCGTCACCAGCAGGTACCCGAGTCCGAAGGCGACGCCGCCGCCGCCGAAGGCGTCGGGGATCGCCAGGGCGACGACCAGGAACCCGGCCATGCCCACCAGCACCAGCAGCCGCAGCATCAGCGCTCGCGGCGGCACGGCGTTGGTGAGCCACGCGTAGCCGCCGTACATCCACCACAGGTTGCCGAAGATCAGCGCGACGCGACCCAGGCCCACCGCGGTCGGGTCGCCGGCCAGCAGGCTCGTCAGCTGCGTGATGGCGAAGACGAAGACCAGGTCGAAGAACAGCTCGATGGTC
>DASYUT010000077.1 GCA_036000965.1 Actinomycetes bacterium | reverse complement strand
CCCGCGGCCACGTCGCCGCGCAGTTTGTGGTCGAGTCGCTGCTGCTGGCCGCCGTCGGCGGCACCAGCGGCGTGGCGATCGGCGCCGCGATCACCGTCGGGGTGGCCGACCGGCAGCAGTGGGCGGTGCAGCTCCCGGCGGTGGCGCTGTGGGGTGGCCTGGCGGCGGCGCTGGCGGTCGGGGTGGTCGCCGGGCTGTACCCGGCGCTGCGCGCCGCGCGGCTGGCGCCAACCGACGCGCTGCGCAGCGTGTGACCACCCAGGGCTGGGCGCGTAGCCGGCGGTGATGGTGGAAGATGAGCCGGCAAGGACAGGGGATCGGGATGCGGGGACGCTGGGGTCTGCAGGCCAAGATGACCGGCTCCTACGTGCTGGTCACCGCCGCGGTGGTGGTGCTGGTCGAGGTGGTGGCGGCCGTGATCGTGCTGCCGGGGCTGGTGTCTGGGGCCGACCGGGCCACGCTGGTGCAGCTGCTGGCCAGCGACACCGCCAACCGGGTCATGCAGCAGAGCGCCACCCTCGGCCAGCTGCCGACCGCCAGCCAGCTGCGGCTCGACCAGGCCGCGCTGGGGTTGCCGCCTGGCCAGGCCCGCAGGTCCGCCGACGAAACTGGCGTCGGTATCCCCGACCTCCCTCAGCGCGACAAAGTACTGAGGCCCCCGCTGGTGCTGCTGTTGGCCCCCGACGGGCGGGTGGTGGCCAGCTCCGACCCGGCCCGCTACCCAGTCGGCAGGCGGCTGGGCGACCCCGCCATGGGCGCCCTGCCCGCCCAGGTCACCACCCGGCCGCCCACCGCGTGGGGCAAGCGCGACGGCCTGGCCCCCACCCCCACCCGCAACGGGGCGGTGCTGTGGGCGGCCGCGCCGGTGCTGGACCTCCGCGGGCTCAGCAAGGGGACCAAGCCGTCGCCGGTGTCGGACCTGCTCGGCGTGGTCTACGTGCAGGTCCCCGCCACCGCCAGGCTGGCCGGGGAGCCGAGCTGGTGGAGCGCGCTGGCGCCGCAGCTTGGCGTCGGGCTGCTGGTGCTGGCAGGGGCCGTGCCCGTCGGGCTCGTGTTCGGCCTGCTGTCGACCCGGCGGCTCATCCGCCGGCTGCGGCGGCTGGCCGCCACCACCGTCGCCGTCGCCGACGGCGACTACCGCCACCGCGTGCCGGTGTCCGGCGGCGACGAGGTCGCCCAGCTGGAAGGCAACTTCAACCGCATGGCCGAGCGGCTGGACGCCGCCATGGCCACCGAGCGGCAGCTCGCCGGCGCCGGCGAGCGCGCAAGGATCGCCCGCGAGCTGCACGACGCCATCTCCCAGGACCTGTTCTCGCTGCGCCTGCTGGCCGGCGGGCTGCGCAGGGCGCTGCCGGCCGGCTCCCCGCTGCGCCCCCAGGTCCAGACCATGGAGCAGACCGCCGCCCAGACGATGCACGAGATGCAGGCGCTGCTGTTGGAGCTGCGCCCGGTCGCGCTCCAGGACGCCGGCCTCATCCCGGCCCTGGAGGAGCTGTGCCGCGCCTACCAGGAACGGCTGGGAGTGACCATCGACGCCGACCTGGAGCCGGTCGCGCTGGCCCCACCGGCCGAGCACGCCGTGCTGCGGGTGGTCCAGGAGGCGCTGGCCAACGCCGTCAAGCACGCCCAGCCCACCCGGATCCGGCTGCGGCTGCACCACCAGGACGGCCAGGTCGCGGTCACCGTCACCGACGACGGCGCCGGCTTCGACCCCAGCCTTGCCGAGCAGCGCCACGGGCTGGGCCTGGGGCTGATGCGCCAACGGACCGCCGAGCTCGGCGGCAGCTTCCAGCTCGACTCCACCCCGGGCGAGGGCACCACCATCCAGATCCTGCTCCCAAGGGGCCGACCGTGATCGGGGTGCTGATCGTCGACGACCACCAGGTGGTCCGCCAAGGCCTGCGCTTCCTGCTCGAACAGGAGGACGGCATCCAGGTCATCGGCGAGGCCGCCGACGGGCCCAGCGCCATCCAGGCGGTCCGCACCCTGGCACCCACCGTGGTGCTGCTGGACCTGTTCCTCCCCGGCCAAGACGGCATCAGCGTGCTCGGCCAGATCAAGCAGGACCGACCCGCCACCGAGGTGCTGATGCTCACCTCCTCCCAAGACGACCAGCACCTTTTGGCCGCGGTCCGCGCCGGCGCGCTCGCCTACCTGCCCAAGACCGCCGGCGTCGACCAGGTCGTCGCCGCGGTCCGCGCCGCCGCCCGCGGCGAGAGCGTCCTAGAACCAAGGATCGCCGCCAGGCTGGTCCACGAGGTCCGCCAGGCCACCGTCCGCCGCCGGCCGCTGGACCAGCTCTCCCCCCGCGAACAGGAGGTCCTTGCCGCCCTGGCTCGCGGCCGCACCAACCGCCAGGTCGCCCGGACCCTGCAGATCGGCGAGGAGACCGTCAAGGCGCACGTGTCCAGCATCCTGGCCAAGCTGGGGCTGGCCGACCGCACCCAGGCCGCCATCTTCGGCCTCCAGCAGCGCCTGGTCCCCCTCGACCAGGCCCTCGACGAATAGCGCCGACCCGCACCGGAGCAGCCGAGCCACCCGGCGTTGGCACCACCCGCGGGCGCGGCATCCGCCCACGGCTGGCCTGCATGCCCGAGCAAGGCCGACGGCACGATCACGGTGATGGCGGCAGACGCGATCTTGGCGAGCGATGCGTTGGTCGCCGGCAAGCCCCTGACCTGCACCGCCACCCCCCGACGCGTGCAGGTTCATGTCGCCGTTCATCCCCATCTCGGGTGTCGCTCTGCACTCGGGCGCCTGCTCGACGGCACCGCCGCTCGTGGTGCCGTCGAGCTGGCGCCAGACCAGCGCGTCGCGGTCGTGGCCAATCATCGTCTGCTTCGTCTTCTCGCGTTGGAGGTCGAGGCGGTGGGCGCGGCGGGCGCGGAGCTGTTCGGGGCGGGCGCGGAGCTGTTCGGCGGCGAACGCGAGGATGGCGTCGCCATGGAACAGCAGCAGCACGAACGCCAGCAGGGTCCAGAGGCGGTCCACATCACGGGTTCCCTTCTCCCTCCGGTTCCCAGGGCGGCTGGCCCGACCGTGGCTCATCGCAGGCCAGGTGGGCCTCGGCGATGCGGCGGGCGGCGGCGGTGGCCGCCTCGACGCTGCCGAAGCCGCGTTGCACGGCTTTGTAGCGGTCGTCGGACCAGACCTCGGTGCTGCCGGGGTCGCCGGGTCGGTGCAGACCAGGTACTCGGTCTGCCGCTCGACGTAGATGCTGGTGAGGTCGTCGAGGTCCAACGCGGCGTAGTAGCGGTAGGTCACCAGCGCGCCGGGCTGGTCGCGGTGGTGGAAGCGGACGCTGAACGACTCATCGAGCTGGGCGTCGCCGCCGACGTCGCCGCCTGGCAGCACGCCGCCGCCGGCCTGGTCGCGCACCCAGGTCGGGCTAGGGTCGACGCTGCCGGCTCGGGGCGGCTCGGGGTCGACGGTGGGTTGGTGGTCGCTGACGGCGGCGACGAACAGGCGGGCGACGTAGCCGAGCAGGCCTAGGCCGAGGACGGCCTGGGCGAGCTGGCGGGCCACGCTCATGCTTCGGTCCCTTCGGTAGGCCGGGGCCGGCCGCGCTCGGCAGCCACGGCCGGCCCCGCGGCGGCTAGGAGGCCGCCGCCTCCACGGCCGGCTGGTCGGCGGCGGGCAGCAGGCGGGGGCGCAGCTCTGCGTCCAGCCGTGCGGCCAGCTCGGGGTGCTCGCGCGGTCGGCGGCGGGTGGCCTGGCGGCCCTGGCCGAGCTGGACCGTGCCGTAGCTCAGCCACGCCCCGCGCTGGGCGAGCAGCCCGGCGTTGAGGCCGAGGTCGAGCAGGGCGGCCTCGGCGCTCAGCCCGTGGTCGGCGTGCAGCTCCAGCTCGGCTGTCTGCCATGCAGGGGCGAGCTTGTTCTTGGTCACCTGCAGCCGGACGCGGGTGCCGACGACCCGGCCGGCGTCCTTGACGCTGCTGGGCTGGTGGAGGTGCAGGCGGACCGAGGCGTAGTAGCCAAGCGCCCTGCCCCCAGCCGTGTAGGTCGGGGTGCCGGTGACGCTGGCGCGCTGGCGGAGCTGGTTGGTGACCACGACCGCGACACCCGCGCGGGCGATCTGGCCGGCGAGCTTGCGCAGCGCCTGGCTGAGCAGGTTGGCCTGTTCCCCGGCGTGCTGCTCGCCGATCTTGCCGTCCAGCTCGGCCTGGGGCACCAGGGCCGCGATGGAGTCGACCACCAGGGCGTCGACCGAGCCCGATTCGATCAGCAGGCTGGCGACTTGGAGGGCCTGCTCGCCGCTTTCCGGCTGGCAGAGCAGCAGCTTGTGGGTGTCGACGCCGACGGTCTTGGCCCAGCCCAGGTCGAGGGCGTGCTCGGCGTCGACGAACACGCCGGTCTCGCCGGCCTGCTGCGCTTGGGCGAGGACGGAGAGGGCGAGGGTGGACTTGCCGACGCCTTCGGGGCCGTAGACCTCTGTGATCCGTCCGCGGGGGACCCCGCCGACGCCGAGGACGTGGTCGAGGGCGAGGCTGCCGGTCGGGACGACGGCTGGCGGGGTGCTGGCGGTGCCGTTGGGGCTGGTCACGACGGCCGGGCCGAACTGTTGAGCGACCGCGTCGAGGGCGGCCTGCAAGCCCCGGTCCCGCTGCTGGTGGCTAGGTGGTCGGATGGTGGGGGTGGTGGTGAGCATGCCAAGCTCCTTCCCCTGAGCTTGTCGGACCTGGCCGGGTGGGTGGCGGGGGTGGCCGTGCGCTTCCCCGCGCGGGCCGTCTTGCGGCCCGCCGCACGGCCACGCCCCGGCCCGGCCGCTGAATGTCTGGACGTGTACCGCTGGGCGTCAGGTCAGCCGGGCGACCACCTCCTCCCCCTCGCAGGGTGGCCGGGCCGGACCGCCGGCGCCTGCGCTGGCAGCCGGCGGCCCAGCCCACACCCGTGCCGGGTCACGACTGTGGCTCCTGGCCGGCGTGGCGGGCGAGCTCGTGCGCGTAGCGGGCCTCGAACAGCTCCGGGTAGGCGGCGCGCAGCCCGTCCAGTGCCCGCACCCACGCCAGCGCCCGCCGCCGTCCTGGCGCCCGGTCCGAGGGGCGCAATGGCACCCGCACGGCCTCGGCGTGGAACCGCTCCCGGGTCTGGTCGGGGTGCTGGTCGGCCAGCCACAACAGCGCCCGCAGCCGCGCGCGGGCCGCCACCGGCGGCTCCACGCGGCCCAGCTCCACCGTCTCGGCGGGCTGCAACCCGGCCAGCTCCGCCTCGACACGGGCGGCGAACTCGTCGCGGAACAAGGCTTGCAGGTCGGCGTGGGCCTGGCGGCTGGCACGCTGGTGCGCCTGCCGCGACGGCAGCCGGGGCGCTTGGGTGCGGACCCGGTCCAGCGCCTGGGCGTAGCACTCCCGGTACTCCTCCGCATAGGAGCGGGCCAGCTACGACGCCGCGCGACCCTGCGCCAGCGCCCGGATGCGGTGCCGCTCCTTGGCCCCATACGGGTCGGCCGGCACCGACCGCGCCGCGGTCACCGCCGCTCACCACCCCGGCGCGGCGGCGGCCAGCCGGTCGCGGTGGTCGGGTCGAGGCTGGGCAGGGCCTGTTGCACTGGCACGCGGCCCACCACCCCGGTCAGCACCGCGCCGGGCTGCCCGGCGGCCTGGACGGCGTGGTGCGCGCAGTAGCCCCGGCTGGTGCCGGCCAGCAGGTGCGGCACCTGGAAGGAGACCACCACCGTGGCCTGCTGCTGGCAGCGGCGCCACGAGCAGCCGCCAAGCCCGGTGTCGGCCGCGCTCACCGTGCCGGCCCCGGCGCCACGGGACGGCCCGCCTGGCCCGGGGTGGGCCGGTCCACGGCGGGCAGCTCGGCGGTCGCCGCGCCCTCCTGGACGGAGGCGCGGTCGTGGAGCTCCCGCAGCGCCGCGGCGCCCGCGCCGAGCACCTCCCGGACCTCGGGCTGGGCCAGCCACTCCACGCGCTCGGCCTCGCGGGCTTGGACCGCGGCAAGCCGCGCCGCGGCGGCCCGGACGCGGTGCGCGGCGGCCGTGCGGCCCCTTCGCGCCTCGGCCAGCTCGCGGCGCAACCTCGTGCGTCGGCGGAGCTGCCAGCCGCGGGCCTCCTCGAGCAGGCCGTCAACTTCGGTCTCCTGGGTGGCGAAGCCGTCCAGTGACGCCCGCTCGGCCGCGTGGCGCTGCTCGGCCGCTGGCTGGAACTCCCCAAGCGACCGGGGCGCGGTGGCCAGCACGTTCAGCGCGGCCCGGCAGTCGCCGTCCAGCTCCTGGTCGGTCAGGGTGCGGGCCCGGCGAATGGCGGCCACCTGTGGGGTGACCAGGCGGCGCAGCTCGGCGGCCAGGCGCTCCTCGTGCTCCTGGGCGCAGGCGGCCTGCGCCTCTGCGTCCACCCGTTCGGGGGAGGGGGTCACGCCGTCGCGGGCGTACAGCTCGGCCACCAAGTCCCGCGTGGCGGCCCGTCGCCGCTCCTCGCGGCGCCGCAAGGTAGTGTCGAGCTCGTCCAGCGCGGCTTGGACCGCGTCCGGGTCGGCACCCAGCCGGGCCGCCGCCTGGACGTAGCGGTGGTCCGGGACCGGACTCCACAGCTCAGGATCAGTCGTGGGTGCGTGGCTGGATGGCGTCACCTGCTGCCTCCTTCGGGATCCTGCTTGCGGGGAGGGCTGGGGCCGGCCGCCGCCGGTCGCGGGGGCACGAAGAGCCCGGGACGGGCCAGCCCCAGCCGGGGGTGCCAGGGGCCGGCCCGATCCCCGGCGGGCCGGCCCCTGCCGTCTCACACCAGGAGCCGCCGCCACCCCCTCCGCCTCCGCACCGCTACCGCGGCCTGGCGCCGCTGGCAGCCCGGCTGGTCGACGCAGACCCACGTGATCGGCATCGAGGGCGTCAGCGACCGCCAGCCCCACAGCCCGACCCGGCCACAGGCCAGGCACCAACGCAGCCTCGCTGCCGCCAGCTCGGCCAGGCCGCCACGCAGGCCGAGCGTCCAGGCGCGCACCGCCACCCTGGCCGCGTTCATGCCGGGCGCTCTTCGCAGGCGTGCGCCTCGAACGCCGCCCACGCCGCCTTGGGGGCCGGCTGGCGAGGGCTCGTCCAGTCGCACCGGCGGCACTGGGTCACGAAGAGCGGGGCGCCTTGGACCTCCCCAGGGCTTTGCACCAGCAGCGGCCACCCGCCGGGCCGCTCCGAGTCAGTGGACGTGAGCGGCGCCGAGTCAGGTCTATCCGCCGAACGAGCCTCCGTCGGCTGTGCAGCGGCGCGATCTCGAAGCGCGACCACCGTGGTTCCTCCGCTTGGTGGCAGGTGCCTGCCTACGCGATGGGCACATGAACCCGTGATTGACATTGGAGGTCAAGAATATGCTTCGTGTCAAGAATATTCTCAGCCAGGAGTACTCCACGAGGGCTTGTGCGTCGTGAACTAGCGGCTCAGGCGGAGCTCGCCGAGCGCCCCGTGGATGATCGCCACCGCGTCTTGCCCACGGGCGGCGCTGTCGCGCAGGAGGGTGAAGAAGCGGTCGTAGAGCGCGATCTGCTCGGGCTCGTTGACCTGCTGCTCCCCGGTGAGGGTCTCGGCCGTCACCAGCTCGGTGTCGAAGATCATGAACGAGCAGATCGGAAACACCGGTAGCCGGGCGGCGAAGGGGATGATGCCGAACTCGACGTTGGGGAGGCTCGTGACGGCCAGCAGCCGGTCGAGCTGCCCCGCGAGCGCCTCGGGCGAGCAGACCCGCGAGTACAGGGCGGCCTCGAGGACGACGAGCTGGACCTGCTTGCCGGGCTGGTACAGGAGCTGTTGGCGCTGCATGCGCGCCGCGACCAGCGGGTCAACGTCGGCCCCGCCGATGCCAAGTGCGCCCTGGGCCGCGTCCAGCGCCCACGCCACCAGCAGCTCCCGGGCGTACTGCGCAGTCTGGAGCAACCCGGGAATGAACGCCGGCTGGAACTCCCCGATCCGCGTCGCCCGCGCCTCCAGCGCCGCGATGTCGGCCTGCTTGGCCGCGCCGCCGCCGGCCGTGCGGTACTGCTCCCGCCAGGTCGCGAACTCGACCCTGGCGTGCCGCAGGGACGCGAGCAGCTCCTCGACCTTGCCGGCGGGCGCGCCAGCCACGCGAGCCCACTGGCGGATGTCGTCCTCGGTCGGGAGCTGCCTGCCGGTCTCGATCTTGGAAACCTTGGACTGGCCCCAGCCGGCCTGCTGGGCCAGGGAGGTGCCGGTCAGGCCGGCATCCTCCCGAAGCGCCCGGAGCTGGGCGGCGAGCGCGCTAGGTCCGCGCTGGAAGGTGGTCAACCTCCTCCTTCCGCTGGCGGGGAACACGGGCTTGCAGGTCCGGGTGCCGGTCGAGGTACTCGCCCAACGGGACTGCCTGGTGCATGGCCACGTCGCGCCAGGCGTTGTGCCGCACCACCTCGACGGGGTCGCCGACCAGCTCGGCGCGGTACAGGCGCCCCTCGGGATCGTAGTGGAGCACCGCCAGCTTCTGGCTGTCGTACAGCCAGAAGTCGTGCCTCGGCAGCCCCGCCGGCCACTGCCGCGGGCGCGTCGGCAGGATGCGGACGTCTTCGCCGGCCGCGACGTTGTCGGCGTACCACCAGGCCAGCTCGTAGCGCAGGTAGTCGCTCAGCGGCTCGACGACCACGTGGACGCGCTCCATCCGCTTCCCCGCCGCACGAGCGGCCCGGACCAGGTCCAACCACTCTCCCTTGGCGGGGTCGTCCTCTGGCGGCTCGCCCGCAAGGAACCGGCGCAGCGAGTCATCCTCGTACGACATCGCGTACTGCTGCAGCACCTCCAGGCGGAACGCGCTGTGCTCGAAGCCGCGAAGCAGCGCGTCCCACTCCGCGGTGAACGGCTCGACCGAGGTCGCCTCCCGCCGTACCGGCCGACCGACGTGCTCCTCGGCGGCGCCGAGCAGGACCTCCTCGGGGACGCGAACCGCGACCTCGCCTGGTAGCAGGTCGGTCAGCCCCTCGGCGACGGCCGGGTCCTGGTCGGCGCGGTCACCCACCACCACGAACCCGCCGTCCTCGGCGTACACGCTCGGACAACCGCCCCCGCCCGAGCCCTGGTCCTTGTAGAGCCTCCTGAGCATGACGACCTCCTCGCAGCGGCGGCCCATTCTCGGATATTCTTCCCCGTGAGCATAGTCGCGACAGAGGGCTTCCCCGTCAAGGGCGGGAATTCCGAGAGCATCGCGGCAGGTGGTACGTTGTCGTACGTGTGTTCGATTCTCGCCAGAGCGGGAGCTCGACCAGGCTCATGTCCCTGATCCCCTGCGCGCACGACGGCCGGAAGCGTCCGGTCGATGTCACCTGTGCTGAGCGCTGCGAGCGCTTCCCGAGGTGCTTCCCACCAGCATCGCCGCAAGTCAGGGGGAGGATTTCGGGCATGTTCCAGGCCGGCGCTGTCGAACGTGATGCTCTCGAGGCCCTGCTGGCGACGCTGGAAGCGGTTCTGCAGGACGAGCCACCTCTATAGAGGTAGGCCTCTGAGCGCCGCTCGGCCTCCTCGCTACGTGACGAACGGGATGAGGTCGTCCTCGGTGCGGCCGGTTTCCAGCAGCCATTGGCGATACCAGGGCAGCTCGCTCGCCATATGCTGCTGCGCCGGCGTCAACGGGAGGAACTCGTCCGCGACCTGCTGTGCCGGTGCCAGCGAGAGGGCCGGATCGGGGTCATCGGCGTCCCCGCGGACGTGACCTGGCCTCAGCGCGCCCGCCCGGGGGGTGGCGCATTCGATCAGGCCTTCCTGCCGACCGGCGCGCCGCGGCGTGCCGCCGCCTTGACCGGCAGGTCGGCAGAGTGGCCCACCATGGACTCGTACCGGGCCTTGCCCTCGGCGGAGACGATCAGGACCAACTTGCGGCCACCGAACGTCTTGAACTCCATGGGAACCAGCTCGCCGACGGGGACCAGCTCGGCGAGGTCGTCGGCGAACATCCCCAGCTTGGGGGCGTGGTCAGGGTGCCACTTGCTACACCCGCGGCTGTGCCGCGGGCAGGGGCTCCCAGGCCACGCCCGGCAGTTCCGCGGCACGATCTGCCGGACCCCGGCCACCGAAACCGACCGTGGCCGGGGCACCCTGTCCCACACGATCGCGGGGTTGAGGCGGACCCCGGGGACGTGCCCGATCCACTTTGGGTTGCGGTTGGAGTCGGTGAACCAGACCGACGTGACCCCGGCCTGGAGGGCCTCGGTGGTGCGCGTCCTAGCCGCCTGGACGGTCAGGTGCGACCGTTGGACCTCGACGCCCATGTCGGCCTGCGAGCCGTAGACGATCGCGTCAGGCTTCACCTTGGTGGTGGGAAGGAACTTCTCCACCTCGACCCGGAAGCCGGCCGCCTCGCCGGCGTTCTGGACGTACTCGACCTGCCGTTGGTGCTCGGCGCTGACGCCGTGGACGATCTCGTGGCTGCCGGCGAGGGCGGAGCCCTTCCAGTGCGCGGCGATGATCTGCCCGGGGAGTTGGCGCAGCTCCAGCCACGGGTTTTCGTGGTCGCGGTGCTGGGAGCACAGGAAGTCGCCTTTGAAGGTCAGGGGCCGCAGGTTGGCTTCGCGGCGTGCCTGCCAGTTGGCGATGACCTCCTCCTGCTCGGGGCCGCCGAAGTCGACCTGGGAGAAGTCGAGGATCAGCCCGGTGGCGGGGTGCTCGACGAGGGACTTCATGCTGGCCTCCTGCCAGGGGTCGCCGAGGTGGAACGCGGCGGGGAGTGCGGCGCGGCCTTCTCCTCAGCAGTGTAGGTCGCTCGGTTGAGCCGATTGTGCAGGAACCCTGCGACGATTCTTGGAGTCGTCGCAGTTGCGTTGTGTGTGGGCCAGCACGACCGGTTTCCGCCCTCAGCCGATGACGCATGACGCCTCGTGGCGCCGCTTCCGTGGCCATGCCCGGCACGGACTGCTGCTAGTGCATTTGCTACACCTGGCACCGACGATGTTCATCGCCGAGCTGGAGCACCCCCGCTTCGGCGAGTTCCAGCTCGACACGCTGCGCACCGGGATCATGGCCGGGTCTCCCTGTCCGGTCGAGGTCATGAAGAAGGTCCAAGCCGACATGCACATGGCCGAGGTGACCATCTGCTACGGCATGACCGAGACGAGCCCGGTGTCGTTCCAGAGCGAGACCGACGACCCGGTCGACAAGCGGGTGTCGACCGTGGGCCGGGTCCACCCCCACGTCGAGGTCAAGGTGCTGGACCCCGAGACCGGCCGCATCGTGCCCCGCGGCGAGCCGGGCGAGCTGTGCACCCGCGGCTACGTGGTGATGCTCGGCTACTGGGAGAACGAGGAGGCGACCGGGGCCGCCATCGACCGGGCCGGCTGGATGCACACTGGCGACCTCGCCACCCTCGACGACGAGGGCTACGCCAACATCGTGGGCCGGATCAAGGACATGGTCATCCGCGGCGGCGAAAACGTCTACCCTCGCGAGGTCGAGGAGTTCCTCTACCAGCACCCGGCCGTGAGCGACGTCCAGGTCATCGGCGTCCCGGACGAGCGGTACGGCGAGGAGCTGTGCGCCTGGGTCCGACTCAAGGAGGGCCAGGGTCTCGACGGCGACGAGCTGCGCGGCTGGTGCAAGGGCAGGATCGCGACCTTCAAGATCCCGCGCTACTGGAAGTTCGTGGACGAGTTCCCGATGACCGTCACCGGGAAGATCCAGAAGTTCAAGATGCGCGAGGTCTCCATTGCGGATCTCGGCTTGGAGGCCGCGGCCAGGGCTCGCACGGCCTAGCCCGGTCAGCCGGGCCCCAGCTGGCCGCGGCCCCTGCCCGTCGGCGGCTTGTCGCGCGAGGCTGGTAGTGTTCTCGGCATGCCGGCGATCGGAATCCACCTCGGGCGGGACGCCAGCCTGGCCGCCGCGGCCGAGCGGGGGGCCGAGTGCGTGCAGTTCTTCCTCGGCGACCCCCAGGGGTGGAAGGTGCCGCCGCCGGGCGAGGACGCGGCCGAGCTGGCCGCCTCCCCCGTGAGGGTGTACGTCCACGCGCCCTACGTGATCAATCTTGCCTCCGGCAACAACCGCATCCGCATCCCGTCCCGGAAGCTGCTCGCCCAGACGTGCGAGGGAGCGGCCGCGGTGGGCGCGGCCGGGGTGATCGTGCACGGCGGCCACGTCACCGCCGACGACGACGAGCGGGAGGGCTTCACCCGCTGGCGCAAGGCGCTCGACCAGCTCGAGTCACCCGTGCCGCTCCTGCTCGAGAACACCGCCGGCGGCGACCACGCGATGGCGCGCCGGCTCGACACGCTGGCCCGGCTCTGGGAGCGGGTGGGCGACTTCGGCCTCGGGTTCTGCCTGGACACCTGCCACGCCCACGCCGGCGGCGAGGAGCTCGACGGCATCGTGGACCGGGTCAAGGCGATCACCGGGCGGATCGACCTGGTCCACGCCAACGACTCCAAGGACCCGGCCGGGTCCGGCCGCGACCGGCACGAGAACCTCGGCCGCGGCCGGATCGGCCTCGACACCCTGGTCGCGGTGGTCCAGGCCGCGGGCGCCCCGGTCGTCTGCGAGACCCCGGGCGGCCCGGACGAGCACCGCGCCGACATCGAGCTGCTCCGCGGCCTGCTGGCCGGGTAGCCGGCCCGGGCCGGGGGCCATATCCTTCTCGGGCCGAGCCCGTGCGCCCCGAGGCGGAGGACCGATGCCAGCCACCGACACGACGAACCCGACCAAGGCCGCCCTGGAGGCCGCGGTCCTGGACCTGACCGACGAGGAGATCGTCGGCGCTCTGACCCGGATCAGGAGCAGCTCGGTCAAGCAGGCATACGAGGACCGCGAGGGCTACACCTGGCCCCGGGAGGCGCAGCGCAACGTGCTCGACGCGCTCGCCAGGCGGCTGGCCGGCGGGCGGGTGCGGGCGTCGAGCTGACGGCTCAGCTGTCCTGACGGCTCAGCTGTCCTGACGGCTCAGCTGTCCTGGCGGCTCGATCGTCGGCCGCGGGCTGGCGCGCCGGCGCCCGGCCGTCGGTGGCCGGGTGCTCGACGATCGCGACCACCCGGCCGGAGAGGAACCGGGCCGTGCGCACGGTCTGACCGGTCCGGGTCACCTCGGCCACCTCGACCATGGTGCGCGAGGTGGTCACCTCGACCCGGCGGCCGTCGCGGGTCGCCGCGATCTCGAACGAGCGCACGCCGTTGCCGGTGTCCACCAGTACCTCGACCCAGTCTCCGCGCATACGCGAAGCGTACCCGCCCCTGGTCTGCGTGGATACCCCGGGGCCCTCCGGTCAGCCGGACGGGGCCAGCCGGACCCCGAGCACCTCGGCGGCGGCCAGGACCGAGGCCCCGTCGCCCTCGCGGGCGAGCTCGTCGACCGCCCGGAGCGCGGCCGGGGTGTCGAGGTCGCTCGCGAGGGCCGCCCCCACCGGCCCGGGCAGCTCCCTCGTCGACCTGGTCGCGGCCCGCTCCGGGAGCCAGCCGCCCCGGCGCCAGCTGTCGAGCCGCTCGGCGGCCTCCTTCAGCTCGTCCGGGTCGAGCTCCCAGCCCGAGCGCCAGTGGTGGGCGAGCAGCACGAGGCGGACCGCGGCCGGCTCGTGCTCGCGGAACAGCTCGCGCGGGAACACCAGGTTGCCGAGGGACTTCGACATCTTCTCACCCTCGTGCCTGACCATGCCGGTGTGGAGCCAGCGGCGCGCGAACGGGGCCTGCGAGGCCGACTCCGACTGGGCCCGCTCGGACTCGTGGTGGGGGTAGAGCAGGTCGGCGCCGCCGCCGTGGAGGTCGATGGTGGTGCCCAGGTAGCGGCGGCTCATGGCCGAGCACTCGAGATGCCAGCCCGGGCGGCCGGCTCCCCACGGGCTCGGCCACGACGGCTCTGAGGGCAGGCTGCGCTGCCAGACGACGAAGTCGAGCGGATGGCGCTTGCGTGGGTCGCCCGGGTCCCCACCCCGCTCGGCCAGCAGGCGCTCCTGCTCCTCGGCGCCCAGGCCGGACAGGTCCCCGAAGCGCGGGTAGGAGGTGACGTCGAAGAACACCGTCCCGTCCACCACGTAGGCGTGGCCACCGTCCACGAGCTGGGCCGCGAGCTGCACCATCGACCCGATCTCCTCGGTCGCCCTGGGGAACCAGGTCGGCCGGGCCACGTTGAGCGCGTCCATGACCTCGAGGTAGTCCGCGGTCTCGCGCCGGCCGAGGGCGAGGTAGTCCTCGCCGTCCCTGGCCGCCCGGCGCAGCACGTCGTCGTCGACGTCGGTGACGTTCTGGCAGTAGTCGACCTGGTGCCTTCGCGAGCGCAGGAAGCGGACCAGGGTGTCAAACATCACGTAGGCGAAGGCGTGCCCGAGGTGGGCGCTGTCATAGGGGGTGATGCCGCAGACGTACAGCGTGACCCGCGGGCCGAGCCGCAGCGGGGCGGCACCGTCGGGCGGGCCCTCGAGCACGATCGGGTCGAACCCGACCTCGCCGTCCGCCGCTGTCACGCCCACCTCCCAACCCGGCCGGGCCTCGCACGCCTCAGGCCAGCGTGCGCCAGCCCCGGATCGGGATGGTACCGGCTGGGACGCACGCGCGGCCCCCCACCCAGGGCGCGCGGTTGCTACCCTCAGGGTCGTGCCCGCCCCCGCCACCGCCCGGGGCCGGCGGTTGCTCGGCTCATCATCATGCCCGCCCCCGCCACCTCCTTTGCGCTCGTGGGGACGACCGTGCTCGACGGGTTGGGAGGGCCGCCGCTCGCCGGCCACACGGTGGTCGTGCGGGACGGGCGGGTCCACGCGGTCGGCCCCAGCGACGAGGTCGCGCCCGGCGAGGGGATCCGCGCGGTCCGGGCCGAGGACCTGACCGTCCTCCCGGGCGTGGTCGACGCCCACGTCCATCTCGACTTCCATGACCCCGCGCAGGTGCTCCGCGGGGGCGTCACCACCGTGCGCGACCTGGGATGGCCGGCCGCCCGGCTCCAGGTGCTCGAGCGCGCGGCGGCGGCGCCAGGAGCCCTGTCGCCCAGGCTGCTCCGGGCCGGGCAGATCGTGACCGTCCCCGGGGGCTATCCGACCCGTGCCGCCTGGGCTCCGCCGGGCACGGCCCGGCCGGTGGCCGGCCCGGAGGAGGCCGCCGTGGCGGTCGCGGACCTCGCCGGCGCCGGCGCCACCGTCATCAAGGTCGCGCTCGACGACCGGGTCGGCCCGACCCTGGACGAGGCGACGCTGGCCGCGGTGGTGGCGGCCGCCCGCGGGCGCGGGCTGGCGGTGACCGCGCACGTCGCCGGCGAGCGGGAGGTGGAGAAGGTGCTCGCGGCCGGCGTGGCCGAGCTCGCCCACTGGCCGTTCACGAGCAGGCCGCTGCCGGATTCGCTCGTCGAACGGCTCGCCCGGACGGTGAGCGTGGTCCCCACCCTCCACATCGAGCCCACCTGGGCCAGGCGCCAGGGGCTGGCCGGGTTCGTGGCCGCCGGCGGCCGCATCGTCTACGGCACCGACCTGGGGAACCAGGGACCCCCGCCCGGGATCGACGTCGCGGAGCTGCGGCTCATGGTCGAGGCGGGCATGACCCCTGGCCAGGTCCTGCTGGCGGCTACCGCGGGCGCCGCGGGCCACCTGGGGCTGGCCGACGCCGGCGTGCTGGTACCGGGCGCCCGCGCCGACCTGGTCGCGGTCCGGGGCGACCCGCTCCGCGATCTCCGTGCCCTGACCCGCATCCGCCTGGTGAGCCGCGACGGCCACCTCGCAATTGGCCGGTAGAGCAAACCAGGCCGCCCCGGTGGGTGCTGACCGCTGGTTTTCCGTGTCGCGGCGCGGTCGGCGGGGTGCTCTGGCCCGGCGGGCCTCATTTCGCCTTGCGGTGGCCCGGCGGGACCCACAGGAGGTGGAGCCGGCCCCAAACCTCCGCGAGGGAAGCGAAAACACGGGACTGCGCACACGGCCGTCCGCTGGCTGCGCCGGCCGGGGTGGTTGCAAAGCGCACCGGCAGGCGCCAGGCATGGAGTGATCGTCACATTTGGTTTGACTCGGGCAGCTCCTTTCCAACCGTCGCCCGGGACGGCCAGCCGGGGCCGGCAGGGCAATGGGCGCTCTCCGGCGGCGCGGGAGACCCTGCCCAGTGGCTCCCGGACGGGAAATCCATGGATCCCTGTGCAGCCCGCCCGCCTCGAGCAGGTCTCGGCCGCGGGACGCGACAGGCCGACGCGACAGGCCGACGCGACAAGCCAAGATGGAATATGCCGCTCCCACGGCCAGTGCGTCGCGCGTTTGCGGGCCATCGCTGGGTCGACCGATTCTCCGGCCGCCCCGAGCCCGAGCACCCGGCTCAGATCGTGCCCAGCCCGGAGGGCTGGCGGCGCCGGCCTCCCACCCCGCCGATCACGCGGAGAGCACAGAACCACTCCAGCCTGCCGGGCGACATGTTCCTGTCGACTGGCCCAGGGCGGCAGATGACGCACGAGCACGGACCGACCTTGCCAGGACCGGGTCCGCAGCAGACCGCCGTGAGGTTCCGGGCGGGCACCTGGACCTCCCCTACCCCGGTCCAGCCCCTACCCCGGTCCAGCGGCCAGCCGGCCCGAATGGAGCATCCCGGACGGACCCGAGCCGACGCGTGCACGAGGGCCGGCGTCCGGGCCGTGCGGGCAACCGCGTGCCAGGGGAGGCGGCCGCTGGCCGCTGGGCCGACCGTCGCCACGCGCACGCCAATTCGTGATTCGCTTACGCTGCATGGCTTTCACGCGCCCGCACCGGCCAGCGGCCGGTGCGGCGGGTGCCTGGTTTCTGCCCCCGTCCGGCCAGCGCCAGGAGCCGGGTTTGCCCTCCGGCAGCGCACCACCAGCCGCGCTCGCAGGCGGCTCGCCGGCAGCGGCGCCTGCGCGGGGGGCATCTCGCCGGCACCGTCCCACCAAATACGCAGGACGAAAAGTGGCTTAGATGTTGCAGAGAGCGCCGGCTCTGGTTAGTCTTGCCCAAATCTGGGCAGCGCTCCTTTGGGATCACGCTGACACGCCGTGAAAGGAGTCCGATGGGCACCAAGACCATCACCATGTACGTTTCGGACATTGACGGTGATGAGATCACTGCCGGGTCCGCCTATCAGCTGTCCGTGCGTCACCCCGACGGCTCGACCCAGCAGCTCGATATCTCCGAGAAGAACTATAGGGACCTCAAGCTCGAGGGCCTCGGCAAGACCCTGAAAAAGCGTGGCCGCAAGCCCGGCACCTCGACCAACAAAGCGGCTTCCGGCACCACCGCCACGCGCAGGCGCACCTCCCGCTCGGCCAACGGCAACGCCAAGCCAGCCGCGTCCGCCTGACCGGCCCGGCCAGCGCCCAACGGCACGACCCCATCCCGTGCCCGACGAGCCCGCGGCGCTGCCGCGGGCTCGTGGAGTCGCGTGCGGCCGGCGCCTCCACCCGCCCGGCGCGAGCCCGGGCACGGCGACGAGCTGGCCTGGCCGCCGGCGCAGACCCTGGGCAGCCCGCTCCCACAGACGCTCGCGAACAGGGTGACAGTGTCCGTCCCGCCGAAGGGCTGCTCCGCCTGCCACGGCGTGCCGTGGACGATGTCACCCCGACGGGCGAGGCGCTGTAGGGCCTGCAGCGAAGAACCCTCGTGAACGAGACTGGGCGCCGTTGCATGGACCAGACCGACCCGCGAGAAGCGGGCCGCGCCGCCCCTCGCGGACCATCCCGGCAACCGGGAGTGGATACCCGAGCTGGGGCCTATGACCGGTACGCCGAGGTGTACGATCGCGTCTGGCGCCGCGCTCCCTACGACCGTTTCGTCGACCTCTGCCTCGAGGAGGCCCGGGGGCCCGTCCACCGGGTCGTCGTGGCCGCCTGTGGGACCGGCAACGCCGTGCTCGAGCTGGCCCGCCGCGGGTACCGGGTCGCCGGCTTCGACCTGTCGACCACGATGCTCGGGCAGGCGGCCGCCAAGCGGCGGCCCGGCGCCCCGATCGGACTGGTCTGCGGCGACCTGCGCGCGGCCCCCTTCGCCGACGGCGCCGCCGACCTGGTCGTGGCGCTCAACACGGGCATCAACTACCTGTTGGAGGCCGACGAGGTGGTGGCCGCGCTGGCCCATCTGGGCCGCATCGCCGGCCCGGACGGCACCGTCGTGGTCGAGCCGCTCTCGGAGCGGTTCCTGTACGCCGGCTTCGAGCCGAACCGGCACGTCGAGGCGGGCAGCCTGTCGCTCGACGCCAGCTACGAGATGCACGGCGACCTGCTCGCCGAGCGCGTCCGCTGGAAGGTCGAGGACGTGGAGGTCGTCGAGACCTACTGGCAGCGATGGTATGGCGACGACCAGCTGGACCAGATGTTCGCGGCCGCCGGCCTGGAAGTCACCAGGCGGCGCTCCATGTGGCCCTCCATTCCCGAGGAGCCCGCCCGCGGCCGCACCATCTGGGTGGCGGCGCCCAGCTGATCAGCCGATGAGGCAGCGGGCCGGCTCTCCTGCCCCGGCAGGAGCCCGATGAGGCAGCGGGCCGGCTCTCCTGCCCCGGCGGGAGCCCGGCGAGACCCGGAAGCGGTGGCCGCGGGAACGGCGCACCCTCGGACCGACGCCGACCGGACCGACGCCGACCGGACCGACGCTGGCGCGATCGGCCGCCTGCTGGTTGCATGGGTCAGGCTGTGAGGGTTGGATACTCTCGCTCCGCTGGTGGGCAGCCGCCGGAGCCGAACGAGAAGCGAGCGCCGGGCACTCCGGGCGCCGAAGGAGCCGCGAGCGCCATGGGCATGTCGACCATGCACATCCAGATCCCCGCCTCCGGCGCGTATCTGTCGGTGGTACGGGCGGCGGCGACCGGCCTGGCAGCCCAGCTCCAGTTCACCTACGAGGAGATCGACGACCTGCGCATCGCCGTGGACGAGGCGTGCGCGCAGCTCCTGGCCCGCCGCGGCAGCGCGGAGACCCTGCGCATCGACTACCACCTGAAGCCGGCCGAGCTGTTCGTGGAGGTCTCGGTTGAGGCGCCCGACCGTGGCGAACCGCTGGAACGCGACACCTTCGCCTGGCAGATCCTGACCGCGCTGACTGACGAGGTGACCGAGCGGGCCGAGGCAGACGGCCTCCGCCTGAGCTTTCGCAAGTGTGGCGGCCGAGCGTGAACGACATGCCCTCCGACTCGAGCACGGTAGCGGGCCCGCGGGACGCCCGGCGGACCGACGACACCGGCCCCGCGCTGGACCGCCTCCACGGCGAAGGCACCATGACCGAGGACCTGGCCCAGCTCTCCGACGAGGGCGGGATGGACCGCACCCAGCTCTCCGACGAGGGCGGGAGGGACCGCGCCTATGCCAAGGAGCTGTTCCGGCGGTTCGTGGAGACCCGCAGCACGGCGCTGCGCGAGGAGCTGGTCGGCCTTCACCTCCCGCTCGTGGAGTACCTTGCCAGGCGCTTCCGCAACCGCGGCGAGCCGCTCGAGGATCTCATCCAGGTCGGCACCATCGGGCTGCTGAAGGCGATCGATCGCTTCGATCTCGGGCGCGAGGTGGAGTTCTCGACTTACGCGACCCCGACCATCGTCGGGGAGCTCAAGCGGCACTTCCGCGACAAGGGATGGGCCGTCCGGGTCCCCCGCCGGCTCCAGGAGCTCAACCTCTCCCTCAACAAGGTGGTAGCCGAGCTCTCCCAGGAGATCGGCCGGTCGCCGACCGTCGAGGAGATCGCGGCCAAGGTGCGCCTGTCCGAGGAGGAGGTGCTCGAGGGGCTGGACACCTCCAACGCCTACGCCGTGGTGTCGCTCGATGCGCCGGCCGGCGGCGACGACGCCCCGACGGTCAGCGAGCACATCGGCTCCGACGACGAGAGCCTGGAGGCCCTCGAGTACCGCGCCGCGCTCGGGCCCCTCATCGCCGAGCTGCCCGAACGGGAGCGACGCATCCTCTACCTCCGCTTCTTCCGGGGCATGACCCAGTCGCAGATCGCGGCCCGGCTCGGCATCTCCCAGATGCACGTCTCCCGGCTGCTGAACCGGACCCTGGGCGTGCTGCGGGCCGGCTTGCTCGAGGAAGACGAGACGGGCTGAGCATGCGGGTGGTGCTCGTCGTCAATCCGGGCGCGACCAGGTTCACCGGGCGTCTCCGCGACCGCGTGGTCCGGGCCCTGGCCGCCGAGCACAAGGTGGAGGTCTACCAGACCAGCCATGCTGGGCAGGCGACCGAGCTGGCCCGCGCCGCGGTGGTCGGCGGCGCCGAGGTGGTCGCGGCGATGGGCGGCGACGGGACGGTCAACGAGGTGGTCAACGGCCTGGCCGGAGCCGCCGTCCCGCTCGGGCTGGTCGGCGGGGGGAAGACCAACGTGTTCGCTCGCGCGCTCGGGCTGCCGGGCAGCGACACCCCGCGGGCCACGGCGAGGCTCCTGGAGCTGCTCACGGCGGGTGCCCGGCGCCGAATCTCGCTCGGGATGGCAGGCGGCCGCCGCTTCACGTTCGGTGCCGGCCTCGGCCTGGACGGTGCCATCGTCCGCGAGGTGGAGCGCCGGCGCCGGGCCAAGCAGCTCTACGGCGACCACACCTACGTCGCCGCCGGCCTCAAGACGCTGCTCGTCGGCTACGACCGCGACCACCCGCATCTCACGGTGCACTTCGACGACCGGCGCCCGGCCATGAGCGGCTTCTTCGCCCTGGTCGGCAACGGCGACCCGTTCACCTATCTCGGCCCCCGGGCATTCCGGCCGACGCCACAGGCCAGCTACGAGCTGGGCCTCGACGTCCTGGTCGGGCAGTCCATGTCGGGCCTGGCCATCACGCGCGCGATCACCGGCATGCTGTCACCCCGGCCGCGATCCACCTACCCGAGCTTCCCGGTCCTGCACGACCAGCACGGCTTCCGGCTGGAGAGCGACATCCCCCTCCCCTTCCAGCTCGATGGCGAGTACCTGGGCGACCGGACCAGCGTCGCATTCGAGCACCTGCCCGCCGCGCTCACCGTGATCGCCCCAAGCCCCGAGGACCGCCACCGGTCCTGGCGGGCGGCCCCGAGCCGCACGGCGAGGGGACAGCGATGAGCACGGCGGCCGCGACCCCACAGCCACCCGAGGAGGCGGCGCGCCGATGAGCCCGCGGGCAGCCTGCGTCGCACATGTCGGCTCCGGGGAGTTCGCCCGCGTCGCGGACGCGCTCACCGAGCTGCGCGGACGCTACGGGAGGATCCCCATCCACCCGGTGCAGCTGCCCGGCGAGGCGGGCGAGGTCGTCAGGGAGCTGGCCTCGTACCTCGACCTGCTCGCGGTGTTCGGCGGCGACGGCACCATCCACGACGCGGTGGGGGGCCTCCCCCTGGGGCCGGACGACCCCGCCGTGGCGCTGCTCCCAGGAGGGACCGGGAACGACCTCGTCCGCGGGCTCGGGCTGCCAGCCGACGCCGTCGCGGCCGCCCGGGCCGCGGCTGCCGGAGCTCCCCGCGCCCTCGACCTGCTCGACTGCGACGGGGTCAGGGCGGCCAACGGCGTCAACGCGGGGTTCGCGGCGGCGGCCACCGAGATCCTCTCCCGCCGGATCAAGCTGCTCCTCGGCCCCGCCGCCTACGCGGTCGGCGGGCTCGTGGCCGGGCTCAGGCCGCCTACCTGGCCGGCGCGCGTCGAGGTGGCCGGCGAGGTGTTCGAGGCTGAGGCGCTCGCCGTGGTGGCCGGCAACGGGCCCTCGTTCGGGGGCGGCATCCGGCTCCTCGAGGGAGCGGACCCTGGCGACGGGCTGCTCGACGTGCTCGTGGTCCCGGCCGAGGCGCTCAAGGGCGCCGCCAAGGCGCGCCTGGCCGCCAGGCTCGCCCGCAAGCGGCTCCCCGATGGCCTGCCGCGGTTCCGGGGACCGTCGGTCACACTCCAGACCGAGATGCCGTGCCGGCTGGACGGTGAGCCGCAGCCGACACCCAGGTCCGTGACCGTCCTGCCCGGAGCCTGGCGGGTGCTCCTCCCGCCGGCCTGACAGTCGTGGCGACGGCACCCCCGGGCCCGGGGGCCCCGGGCGGCACCCGGACGTGTGGCCCCGGCAGCACCCGGGCGCGTGGCCCCGGCAGCACCCGGGCGCGTGGCCCCGGGGGCACCGCAGGCCCGGGGGGGCCCCCAGGCGCGTAGCCCAGGCGCGTTGCCCCGGCGGCATGCCGCGCCCGTGGTCAGGTGCGCAAGGACCTTGCCAGATGGCCGGGCTGGTCGGTGACCACGGCGGTGACGCCCAGGTCGGCGAGGCGGCGGGCGGCGTCCGGCTCGTCCACGGTCCAGGCGGCGAGCAGGATCCCCTCGTCGACGGCTCGGCCGGTGGTGACATGGGCCTTCGGGCCGGAGTAGGCGGAGGCCTGCGCGGCCAGTACCGAGCAGCCGGCCGCCTGCACCGCCCGCAGCGCGCGGCCGAGCGGGATGAAGCTTGGCGAGACCAGACCGACCCGGACACCGGGTAGCTCGGCCGTGACCGCGGCCGCCACCCGGCGCGAGAACGAGGTCACCATCACCCGTCCGGTGTCGGCCCGGCCGGCCAGGACGCCGGCCACGAGCGCGGCCACCTCCTTCGGACCCTCGGGCCCGTCGCCGCGCACCTTGACCTCGACGTCGATCAGGGCGGTGCGGGGTAGCGAGTCGAGCACCTCGGCCAGGGTGGGGACGCGGGCGCCCGGGTAGCGGCGGGCCCGGCTGTCACGAGCCCGGCTGTCACGAGCCCGGCTGTCGCGAGTCCGGCTGTCGCGAGTCCGGGTCCACGACGCGCCCGGGCTCCGCGATGCCCGGGGACTGGACATCCTCGAGACCCGGACCCCCGAGGCGCCCACCTCGTCGAACCACGATCCGGCGTCCAGGGCGAGGAGCTCGGCCAGGGTGCGCTCGCGCAGCGGGCCGCGGCCGTTGGTCGTCCGTCCGAGGCCCGAGTCGTGGAAGCAGACCAGGACGCCGTCCGACGTCCGACGGACGTCCAGCTCGACGCCGTCGGCCCCCTCGGCCAGGGCGGCGCGGAACGCCGCGAGCGTGTTCTCGGGCGCCACCAGCCGTGCGCCCCGATGTCCGAGAATGCGCAACCCTTATGCACCTCCGGCCGGCCGGGTGCGGCTCGCTCCGAGCGCACCCGGCGATCCTACCGGAACGGCCCGGACGGCCGAGCCGCCCATCCGGGTCCCGCAGAATGCTCCTACGGGACCCCATAATGACCTTCGATGACCAACTCGTGCATCTGCGGGAACCAAGATTGATCCATCGAAGCTGCACATGCCGGTCAGGGCCGCCAAGCGAACGCTCACGTGGGTCCGGCGAAGCCGTCCCTCGGACGGCCACGCGAAGGACTATATTTGGCCCTCACGCCGACCACCGGAAGTAACTAGACACCGCTCCTACGTACTGTGGGGTGAGTCTAAATACTTTTGCCGATGGACCACACGACTCGACTGTTTTGCAGGCGTTTCTCCTGGTAACACGGGTAGTGAGCATTCGGTAGAGCATGGGCGACTCGAGTCAGGTATCACTATCTCAGGCGGTGCCGTATGGCCACGGGCGGGGAGCATTTGGTGCAGATTCTTTCGGTCAATCTGAGATTGGGTTCTTCCATTCTTTCTTTCCCTGTCCTAGACTCACGGCGCTCTACATCGACAGGCTGACGCACAGGACCCCTTTCACGAAGCCTTCGATCTGCGCCCCTTCCCCCAAGGGCTTTGCTTGGAGAAAGCGAGGATGTCAATGGACTGGCGCCATCGTGCCCGCTGCCGCGATGTCGACCCGGAGCTCTTCTTCCCGGTAGGCACTACCGGGCCCGCTGAGGCCCAGGTGCAGGCCGCCAAGGCGATCTGCACCCTCTGCCCGGTTCGTGACGAATGCCTCCAGTGGGCGCTGGACACGGCGCAGGACGCCGGCGTCTGGGGCGGCCTCTCTGAGGAGGAGCGCCGGGCAATGCGCCGGGGTGCGCGCCGTAAGGTCCGCATCGCCTGACAAACGGCCAGGCCGGAGCACCCGGCGCCCACTGGTTGGCTGACCGGATTCTCGTATCTTCCCCTCCCCTCGTCCGAGTTGTACGATTTCTCCGTGAGCATGTCCGGATCGTCTCGTTGAAGTCGATCGTTGGGCTCTAAGCTGCCGGAGACGGGCGAGGGGGGCGCGTGAGCGAAGTCGTTCGCATCCTGGTTGCCGACGACCACCCCCTGACCCGGGACGGGATCAGGGTCGCCCTGTCGCTGGACGCGGGACTCGAGGTGGTCGCCGAGGCGAGCGACGGTCAGGAGGCGGTCGAGCTAGCCCAGTCGCTGCATCCGGACGTGGTCATCATGGACGTCCGGATGCCGCGACTGGGCGGCATCCGCGCCACCAGGGAGATCACCGCCTCCGCTCCGGACACGAGGGTCATCATCCTGACTGTCGAGGAGACACAGGCCCGCGTGGGCGAGGCGATCCAGGCAGGTGCGGCCGGCTACCTGGTCAAGGACGTCGACGCGAGGGAGCTGGGCCGGGCGGTGCACCTTGCCGCCGAGGGCAGTGCGGTGATCCACCCGAACCTGACCCGCCAGTTCCTCGAGGAGATCCGGCAGCTCACCAAGAGCGAGCACAACGTGGCGTCGCTGTCGGCCCGCGAGATCGAGGTTCTCCAGATGATCGCCTACGGGTCGACCAACCGGGAGGTGGCCGACGCCCTGCGGATCTCGCCGCAGACAGTCAAGACCTACCTGGAGCGCATCTTCACGAAGCTGGGCGTGTCGGACCGTACCCGGGCCGTGGCGGTCGCCCTCAAGCACGGCATCGTCGACTGACATCCTCCCTGCCTTCCTGAAGGACAGCGCACTCGGACGCGAGCAGGTAGGCTACATGCCCGCGCACGACCCCCGAGGAGCTGGGAGCGCATGGGTGGACTGTTGCTGTTCGTCCTGGTCGCCGCCGCCGGTCTGCTAGCTGGCTACCTGCGCCAGGGCAGCCTGGAGGGGCTCAAGGAGACCCATGTCCAGGGCAGGACGCTCGCCCTGGCCTGCCTGGCTGTCCAGGCGGTGGTCGGCGCCCCTTTGCTGCGGACGATCGGCCTGCCCCGCACCCTCGGCGCCGTGCTGCTGATCGCGGCCCTGGTGATCCTGGTCGGGGTGGCGCGCGCCAACGGCCGGCTTCCCGGCGTGCCCCTGGTCGCCCTCGGCCTGCTGCTCAACCTGCTGGTGACGCTGGCCAACCTCGGGGTGCCGGTGTCCGAGGCGACCCTGCGCCGGGGCAACGTGGCCGTCGAGCAGCCGCTCCCCCAGCGCCCCGACGCGAAGCACGTCCTCGAGAGGCCGGCGGCGCGCATCGCGGTGCTCGGCGACCGGTTCGCCGTGCCGCCGCTGTTGACGGTGACCAGCATCGGGGAGGTCACCGAACTCGCCGGGCTGTTCCTGCTGATACAGCACATGATGCTCATGGGCGCCGTACCGGGCCGGCGCAACGGCACCGGCACCGAGCACGACGCCCACCAGGCACGAACGATCCCCTGGTCGACCTGGGCCGACTAGGTCGATCCTCCGGTCGGCCCCCGACCCAGCTGGGCCGCCGTGACCTCCGCCGACCCGCCCTAGGGTATCCGCCCTAGGTATCCGCCCTAGCCCGTGGGCTCCTCGCGGAGCTCGTTCGCCAGCTCCCGGATCTTGGCCTCCGGGTAGCGGCGGTGCCCGCCGAGGGTCTTCAGGAAAGGCAGCTTTCCTTCCTTCGCCCATCGCGACACGGTCTTCGGTGAGACGTGCAGGAGGTCGGCGACCTCTGCGGTGCGCAGATAGCTGGTCGTCTCGATCCTTGAGCTGGCCTTGCGCGGAGCTGCCACCGTGCGTCCCTTTCTCGAGTCCGGACCTCGGCTCACGGCGCCGATGGCTCGGATATGGACCGGCTGTTCGTCGGACCACGACAGTCGCGGACGTGCGGCGGTTACGGCTCTGTCGGTCACCCTGCCGGATGCAGAACGAACAGGGCGATTATCGCTACCGGTCCAAGCGCCAACCATAGCCCGCTTGGGCCGTTTCAGCGCGGAAGTTACCTACAGCACGTTCACTACACAGCCCGTCACATTGAGCCAAGCTTCGGCCCTACGGCGCTCAAGTGTACCGGTGCTTGGCTGGCAACCTCGCCTCCAGCCAGTCCACGGTCAGCCCGAGCCCCTCCTCGAGCCCGGTCCACGCCTGCCAGCCGAGCACCTTGCCGGCCCGGCTGGCGTCCAGGACGGAACGCCGCGGGTCGCCGGGGCGGGGCGGCGCCCACTCCGGCTCACCCGTCCAGCTGATCCGCGACGCGAGACGCTCCACCACGTCGAGCACGGAGGTGGCGGTGCCCGTGCCGACGAGCAGCCGGCCGACCGCACCAGCGTGGACCGCCCTGGCCAGCGCGTCAACGGCGTCGTCCACGAACAGCCAGTCGCGGGCCTGGCGGCCGTCCCCGTCGATCCGGGGCGGGCGGCCCTGCAGCATCGACCAGGCGGCCCTGGCCACCAGCCCAGCCCCTAGCGGGTCCTGCCGCGGCCCGTAGACGGTCCCGAGGGCCAGGATGGCCACCTCGAGGTCGCGGGCGCCGTAGGCGCGGGCGTACGCCTCGCAGGCGAGACGGCCCGCACCAAGGGGGTGGGCGGGCGCGGGCCGGTCGTCCACCCTGGTCATGCCGGTGAGCTGGCTCGGGAAGAGGTAGGCGCCAGAGGACGCCATCACGACCCGGGCGCCGCTGCCCACCGCCGCCTCGAGGATCTCGACGACGCCGGCAACCACCGCCCGGGCGTCGGCGCTCGGTGCCGACCAGGCGCGGACAGGGTCGGCGGTCATCGCCAGGTGCACCCAGGCGTCGGCCCGGATCCGGCTGGCCAGGGTGGGCAGGCCGCCCTGGCCCACGTCCATGCGGTGGAAGCGGACGCCCCCGCGGCGCCTGGCCTCGGTCAGGTTGGCGAGGTGTCCGTGGGAGAGGTCATCGATGACGATGACCTCGTCCCCTTCGGCCTGCAGCCGGTCGACCAGGCTGGCTCCGAGGAACCCGGCCCCGCCGGCCACCACCACCAACACTCGCGCCTCCCTCGACTGTGGAACGCATCCTATCCAGACCGGGTCAACGGGCGCGCACGCGCACCGCGAGGCACCGGGGCGGCCAGTAGGCGAACCGGACGACCCCGACCAGCTGTTCCCGCCCGACCGGGCCGAACGACCGGCCGTCGGTGCTCTCGGCCCGGTGGTCGCCGAGGACCAGGTGCTCGTCGCGACCCAGGACCACGTCCAGGTCCGCGCCGGCGCCGTACCGATGCTCGAGCCAGGGCTCGGGGACCTCCTGCCCGTCGACCTCGAGGCGCCCGCCGACCAGGCGCACCCGCTCCCCTGGCAGCCCGATCACCCGCTTGACGACCTCGAGGTCGTCGCCCGGGCGCCGGACCACGACCACCGACCCGCGGGCGAGGGACCCGAGGAGCGGCGCCACCGCGATGCGCTGTCCAGGGACCAGCGTCGGCCGCATGCTGCCGCCCTGGACCAGCATCGGCTCGAGCCGGCCCCGGCGGACCGCCGCCAGCCCGGCCGCCGCGAGCACGACCAGGGCGGCGACCAGCCACCCGGCGCGCTCCGTACCACGTCCCCACACCCGCTGCCAGCACCTCCCGCCGGCCTCCCGGCCTCCCGGCCTCCCGGCCTCCCGCCGCCCTCCCGCCAGCCGGAGCGGGCCAGCGTGCCCGGTGAGAACCAGGATGGTACCGTCGGGTGGTCCAGCGACGTCCGATCGAAAGGGACGATGCCCATGATCGCGAAGAGCCTTGCCGCCTGGCTCTTGCCGACTCGGGTCGTGCACGCGCACTGTGATCTGCCATGCGGCGTCTACGACCCGGCGCAGGCCCGCATCGAGGCCGAGTCGGTGGCAAAGATCATCGAGAAGTACCACGCCTCTGACGACGAGGTGTTCCGGACCCGGGCCCTGATCATCAAGGAGGCTCGCGCCGAGCTGGTCAAGGAGCACCTCTGGGTGCTGTGGACGGACTACTTCAAGCCCCAGCACCTCGAGCAGTTCCCCAACCTGCACGACCTCTTCTGGCAGGCCACGAAGACGGCGGGCGAGGCCAAGCACTCGGTCGACCCAGGCGTCGCCAAGAAGCTGCTCGACCTCATCGACGAGATCGACGGCATCTTCCAGAAGTCCAAGAGCGGCTGAGCCGGATCCGGGGCTCTGGCGCCTCCGTTCCGGCCCCGGCGCCGCATCGCAGCGCACGGCGGCCGGCCCTGGGAGGGGCCGGCCGCCAGCGCCTCTCCAGGCGCGCCTAGGGACTGGCTAGGCGCTTGCCGCGGTAGTTCGGGAAGATCAACGGCTGGTGCTGCCAGCAGAAGCCCGTTTTGTTATAGATCGACAGCCTGGTGTCGCAGTCGTTCTCACGACAGATCCGGCCCACGCGCTCCACCTTCGAGGGTGGAGGATCGTTGCCCGGCCGGTGTCCTTTGACGTTGTCCGAGCGCATGGTATGCCCCACCATCCTTCC
>DASYUT010000076.1 GCA_036000965.1 Actinomycetes bacterium | reverse complement strand
GGCCACAATCCGTTCGGCGTGCCGTTCTTCATCGTGACCCACCGACCGGAGGACGCTCCCGCAGACGCCGGCTTCACGTTCGTGAACGGGCTGGACGAGGCCATCGCCCGGGCGCGCGAGGCGGCCGGCAGCAAGGACGTGTTCGTCATGGGCGGGGCGGACGTCATCCGCCAGGCGCTGCGCGCCGGACACGTGGAAGAGCTGTCGATCTCGATCGCGCCGGTCGTGCTCGGCCGCGGGAAGCGTCTGTTCGACGACTTCGACGAGACGGTGAGCCTCGAGCACCTGCGCCTGCTCCAGTCACCGTTCGCGACGCACATCACCTATCGCGTCGTGCGCTGACCGGCGGCGGCCCTGAGGGGTCGATCCCTCCCCACGACACTTGAGGAGGAGTCACATGAGCCGTGTGCCGTAGGCGGCGGCCGCGTTGGTGGCATGCCCGGATGGGAACCCGAGCCCGCCGGGGTGGACAAGCGCGCTCTGACGCATATCTCGTGATCGAGATCGACCCCACTCGTGTTCCGTGCGAGCGCCGAAGCCTCTCCTGCACCACCATGGGAGCGGTGGGTCTCCCGAGGGCGATGGACAGCCTCGACGCTGAGGGTACGGACGCCTACCCCCGAAAGCGGCTCAGGGGAGACTTGTCGCCGACGAGCCAAAGGTGACCGAACGGGGGGTGCATCGCTACA
Organism: Actinomycetes bacterium; assembly: GCA_036000965.1. Taxonomy (NCBI): domain Bacteria; kingdom Bacillati; phylum Actinomycetota; class Actinomycetes; species Actinomycetes bacterium. The sequence goes on along the minus strand of DASYUT010000076.1, from coordinate 4,209 downwards.
GGTCGGGAGGGAGCACGGCTTCGCCGGCGGGGGTCATGCGACCTTCGCGCTGGAGGCGCCGCACTCTCTCGCGATTCGTGGCCGACCAGTTCGAGCCGGGGCGGCGGGGGACGAAGCGGATGGCGTAGCGCTGGTCGTCGATGCGTTTGGTCTGGGTGTCGACCCAGCCATGGCACAGTGCCGTCTCCAGCAGCTCGTCGAAGGTCACGGTCTGCTTGCCGGAGGCTTTCTTGTAGATCGCGACGATCCGCTCTGGCTCGGATGCGCCGTGGTCGCGCAGCCAGCGATCGAACTCGTCCGCGGAGGAAACCGGCGTTGCCTGCGAGACATCGAGCGGGCTCATGCCGTCCATCCTGACCGATCTGGGCACGGCATGCCGTGCCCCCAACAGCGGACCATCGAGCTGCCCTTCACCTGACCACCACTCCCCGTGACGATCCTCCATTGACGGGACATCTCGTAGTGCCGACGTCGGTCGAACATGTGGTCACGAACTGCTCCCGGATCGCTCGGCCGGGGACGACCGTCAAGACCCGGGGTGGCTCGAGCGGGGTTGGCAGGCGGCTGTGGGGACTTACTTACCTTCACCTTGTTGTGGCACCTTGTTGTGGCCCGACGCCGCGAGCCCTTGTCCATCGAAGCCGGGGTCGGCGTGTCCGCGTGGGGAGGTACCGTGGCCACCCGGAAACGGACTCCGCGATGAGCACGTCCGGCCGTGACCAAACGCGTCGCCCGCGCGTCGTCCTGGCCCCCGAGATCTCAGCGATCGCAGGGTCGGTCACGGCACGCCTTCCCGACCTCGTCGACCGGGTCGTCCAGCGCATCCTGGCCGAGATCGAGTTCTACAGCGACCGGGATGTCGTCAGCCTCGAGGACCTTCGAGACTCGGTCAGCGGCAACCTCGAGTCCATGGTCGGCCAGCTCACCACGGATCGGTCGCCCGACCTGTCCGCGCCTCGCGCGACCGGTCGCCGCCGCGCCGAGCAGGGCACGCCGCTGGCGGACATCCTTCATGCGTACCGGATCGGCTTCACCGAGCTGTGGGAAGCGATCGTCGATGAGGCTCGCCGGAGCGGTCAGGCGCCGTCCGAGACGCTCGTCGACGCCGCCAGCGGCGTGTGGTGGCTCATCGGCGAGTACACCCAGGAACTCACGGTGGCCTACCGGGAGGCCGCGGCGGAGCTGCTGCTCGCCGGAGCGCGGGAACGTTCCGCCCTGGTGGAGGCACTGTTCACCGGCGGGATCCCCGACCGGGACACCCTGTGGGAGGCCGCGAAGCTGCTCAGGCTGCCCTGGGAGGGAGTGTTCGTGGTGGTGGCCGCCGAGGCGCCTGGGCTGGCCCAGGAAGGCCTGCCGGACGTCGAGGCACTCCTGTCCGCGCGTGGGATCGGGTCGGCCTGGCGGCTGCATCCCGATATCCAGACGGGCGTGGTGTCACTGCGGCACCACGACGCACTTCCCGTCCTCCTTGCGCTGCTGCGGGGTGGCGTGCGTGCCAGAGCCGGCGTCAGCCCCAGCTATTCGTCGCTGGGTGAAACGCCCCGCGCCCTGCACTACGCGCGGCTGGTCCTCAGCAGTCTGCCCGCAGGAGCCCCGGCGGTCGCCCAGTTCGAGGAGACACCGCTTCGCGTGCTCGCCGCCGCCGCCCCGGACGCGGCCGGGGAGCTCGTGCGCACGGTGCTCGGACCGGTCCTCGACCTGCCCGCCCAGGACCGCTTGAGTCTGCTGAGCACCCTGCAGGCATGGTTCGACGCCGGCGGCTCGGCGGTCGAGACCGGCAAGCGGATCTTTTGCCACCCCAACACCGTGCGGTACCGGCTGCGACGGCTGCAGGAGCACACCGGCCGGTCCTTGGACGACCCGAGGGCCGTGGCCGAGCTGCTGGCCGCCTTGGACGCGTTGCGCCTCATGCATGGGACGAGCTGGTCGAGCGAGCGCTGAGGTGGCGCAATGCGGGCGCTGGCAGCGCTCACGGTCGTCGGCCGTTGTGCCCGGCAACATTCTCCGGAGGCGGTTGTTGTCCTGCCGGCCATTGCCCTTGGCCGCACCCGAGTGGACGCTTGTGGGCAACGACGACCTGCGCGCGGAGGACGGCAATGACGAACCTGGCCCTGAACCTGGTCGAAGCCAAGGACATGTACCCGCACCGGGCCGCGGTCCGGCTCGACGGTCTTGTGTTGACCTACGACGAGCTGGACGAACGATCCGCGCGGGTCGCGGGCCTGCTCGCCGCGCGTGGCGTGGAGCCCGGCGACCGGGTCGGCCTGATGCTGCCGAACGTGCCGCAGTTCCCGATGCTCTACTACGGGGTGCTCCGCGCCGGCGCGGTGGTGGTGCCGATGAACCCGCTGCTGAAGGCGCGCGAGATCGAGTACTACCTCGGTGACTCCGGCGCCAAGCTCATCTTCGGCTGGGATGAGGTCGCTGGGGAGGTCTGCAAGGGCGCCGAGGCCGCCGGGGCCGGCTTCATCTCCGTCGCGCCAGCGGCGTTCGACCAGCTGCTGGGCAAGCACAGACCCGAGACGGTGGTGACCAGCCGCGCGGACGACCACACGGCGGTGATCCTGTACACCTCGGGCACGACCGGCAAGCCCAAAGGCGCCGAGCTGACCCACGCCAACCTGAGCCGCAACGCGGCGGTGTCGGCGACCACCCTGTTCCGCCTCGAGCCCGACGACGTGATCATGGGCTGCCTGCCGCTGTTCCATTCCTTTGGCCAGACCTGCGGGCTGAACGCCGCGGTCGGCAGCGGCGCCTGCCTCACGCTCCTGCCGCGGTTCGACCCGGGCAAGGCGCTGGAGGTGATCCAGCGGGACCGGACCACCGTCTTCGAGGGCGTCCCGACGATGTACGTGGCCCTGCTCAACCATCCGCACCGCGCCGACTACGACGTCAGCTCGCTGCGCGTGTGCGTGTCCGGCGGCGCCGCGCTGCCGGTCGAGGTGCTGCGCGGCTTCGAGGACACCTTCGGGTGCATCATCCTGGAGGGCTACGGCCTGTCGGAGACCTCCCCGGTCGCCTCGTTCAACCACCCCGACCGGGAACGCAAGGGCGGCTCGATCGGCACCCCCATCGAGGGCGTCGAGATGCGGCTGGTCGACCCCCTCGGCGACGACGTGCCGACCGGCGAGGTCGGCGAGATCGCGATCCGGGGGCACAACCTCATGAAGGGCTACTGGCGCCGCGAGGAGGCCACCCGCGAGGCGATCCCGGACGGGTGGTTTCGCACCGGCGACCTGGCCCGCCAGGACGAGGACGGCTACTTCTTCATCGTCGACCGCAAGAAGGACCTCATCATCCGCGGCGGCTACAACGTCTACCCGCGGGAGGTCGAGGAGGTGCTCTACGAGCACCCGGAGGTCGCCGAGGCCGCCGTGGTCGGCATCCCGCACCCGACGCATGGGGAGGAGGTCGGGGCCGCGGTGGTGCTCAAGCCCGGGGCCGAGGCCACCCCGGCGGACCTGCGCGCTTTCTGCAAGGAGCGGGTCGCGGCCTACAAGTACCCCAGGCACGTGTGGTTCGAGGCGGCGCTGCCGAAGACGGCCACCGGCAAGCTCCTGCGCCGCGAGGTGCAGCCGCCCGAGGGTCTGTCGCCGTGACCGGCCCGGCCGCGGACACCCGGGCATCGGCCACGGAAGCTGCCGACGCGGCCGCGGCGCTGGACCTGCTGCTCGCGGCCGCGGCGCTGGGGCCGCTGCGCCGCTTCATGCCGGGCAGGGCGGGCATCCGGTTCGCCACCAGCCTCGCCCGCCGGCCGCACAAGCTGGCGTGCCAGGCGACCTCCCTCGCCGGTGAGCTCGCCCGTGTCGGTCTTGGCAGATCCACGCTGGCGCCCCCGCCCCGGGACCGCCGTTTCACCGACCCGGCCTGGACGTCCAACCCGCTGCTGCGCCGACTCGTCCAGGCCTACCTTGCGGCCGGGCAGGCCGCCGAGCAGCTGCTCGCCGGCGCCGACCTGGAATGGCGGGACACCGAGCGGATGACGTTCGTGGTCGACAACCTCGTGCAGGCGCTCGCCCCCAGCAACAACCCGGTCGTGAGCCCGGTCTTCTGGAAGGCCCTCATCGAGTAGCTGTTCAGCCTGGGTGGGCGCGGCTGTGGTGACCTTCGGTAGGGTGGCATGAGCTGCCCGAGTTGACCCGTAGCTCCGCAGGTGCCGATCATGTCGCGCATGTCCGAGCCGCTGCGCGAACTGGCTACCTTGTCGGT
>DASYUT010000075.1 GCA_036000965.1 Actinomycetes bacterium | reverse complement strand
GCTGCGCTGGCACCGGCGGCTGGTCGCTGGCGTCTGGACCTACCCGCACCACCGCCCGACCGGCCGACCACCGCTGGACCCGGAGGTGCAGCAGCTGATCGTCCGCCTGGCCAGAGAGAACCCGTGCTGGGGTTACCAGCGCATCAAGGGCGAGCTACTGCGACTTGGTGTACGCGTCTCGGCAACCGCGATCCGCACCACCCTCCGCCGTCAGGGGATCGACCCAGCACCGCGGCGGATGGCCACCACGTGGCGGGTGTTCCTGCGGCAGCAAGCCGCCGGGATCGTGGCCTGCGACTTCTTCACCGTCCACAGCATCTGGCTGCAACGGCTGTACGTGCTGTTCTTCATCGAACTCGACACGCGACGTGTGCACCTGGGTGGCGTGACCGCCAACCCTGACAGCACCTGGGTCACCCAGCAGGCCCGCAACCTGCTGCTGGGGCTCGGGGAGCGAGGGCGACAAGTACAGTTCCTGCTGCACGACCGGGACGCGAAGTTCTGCCGCAGCTTCGACGACGTGTTCCGCTCAGAGGGTGCCGAGGTCCTCTTGACACCCGTGCAGGCGCCCAGGGCGAATGCCTACGCGGAGCGCTGGGTGCGCACCGTCCGCGCCGAGTGCCTGGACTGGCTGCTGATCGTTGGGCGCGGCCACCTCGAGGAGGTCCTTCGCGTCTACGTCCGGCACTACAACGGCCACCGGCCCCACCGGGCGCTGCTGCTGCAACCGCCAGATCCGCCCGCCCAGCTGACCGTCCTCGGCGAGGATGACCGAGGCGCAGTGCACCGACGCGACCTGCTCGGCGGTCTCCTCCACGAGTACCGACAAGCTGCATGAACGCGTTTGCGCACCCTTCACGGTGTCAACAACGACTCCTGCAACCCCGATCCCGATCCGTCCGATCATTTCTCCAACACTTCCCCATCAGGACACCTGCCCGGCCCGATGCCAGGCTCCTGAGGGCCGCCGGCCCGGCGCCTCGCCCAGCCGGACCACCCCCCCCCCGGGCGGCCAGGCCACGACCCGACCTCACCACAGCCCCAACGCGCCCAACTGCGCCCGCAGCCAGCGGCGCCCATCCGCGCCAGCGACCTCCCCTGCCCCACCGTCACCCGGTCCGGGGCACCCGCCACTCGGCCAGCACCCGCCTGACCACCCGCCGCCCCACCCCCAGCTCCCCCGCCAGCCGCGGGATCGACCACGCCCTGGCGTCCCGGTCGGCCAGCCAAGCCCCCACGTCGGCGAAGCCCAGCGCGGCCACCCGGGCGGCCAGGTGCCGGTCGCTTGCGGCCCGGCGGGACCGCCCCCTGGCCGCTGGTCCCGGCTCCCGGGCCACCCCGCAGGCGTCCAACGCCCCGGCCACCGTCCAGCTGCTGGTGCCAAGCTCGGCGGCCACCGCCGCCAGGCTGCACCCGTCCTGGGCGTAGCGGGCGGCCAGGAAGGCACCCAGATCAGCGAACCCCAGGGCCCAGACGCGCTGCGCAAGGGCCCGCCAGCGCAGCGCCTCGACCACAAACCCGCCCTCTAGGATCAGCCCATGGTCGGTTCCTGCAGGCTGCGGCTGTGCCCATACGTTGCCGGTCCCACCCGACACGGCGATCGGCACGCCGGCGGCGACCATGGCCTCGAGCAAACGGCCGGTCTCGTGGTCCAGCGCCCCGCGCTCGACGAGGTCGGCAAGGCTCAGGTGGCGCCGTGCGAACGTGCGGATGGCCACCACCGGGCCGTCGGGAGCCAGCGGCGGCAGCGCCGCGTGGAACCGCTCGCCGCCCGGCAGTCGCGCGTCGACCCAGGGGTGCGCCTCGTCCACCCGCAGTCCCAGGGGAGCCACCACCCGCTGGATGAGCGCGACCAGCGTCTGGGCGGAGGCGAAACGGATCGGGGTGCGCTCGATCCGGCCGTCGCGCTCCACCCAGACCTCGAACGGACCGTTCACCAGTACATCGGTGACGACCGGGTCAGCCAGCAACGGGGCGAGTGGGCCGAGGCCGGTCAGCTCGTCGGCGACCGCGCGCACGGTGGCGGCGAAGCTCGGAGCAGGGAGCAGGATGCCTTCGTCGCGGAGCGCCGCCGCGACCGCGGCCCGCAGACCCCCGGGTCCGCCGGTGCCCTGGCCGTCGAGGCTGAGGCGACGCTGGACACGCTCTGCCAGGCCCGCGATGGACGCTCCCGCGAGCCCAGGACCGGCTGGGACGGACCGTGGCGCGCTGCTGGTGTCGGCCGGGTCGGGGCCGACCGTCGTCCTGGGCGGGACCGGCGAAGGCTTCTCGGCCTCTCGGCGTGGCGCGACCGTGGCGCCGGGTGTGCGCGCGGGCTGGACGTGGCCGGCGCCCCCGCGCACGCGGGGATCGGTCGGCTCGGTCATAGCACGCGGAGCAGGCACCGGTGGGGCTGCGCCAGCACGACCGATCGGCCCAGAAGGTCCGGCGCCAGGGCGGCCGGTGGGACCGGCGGGAGTCGCCTTCACCGGCCCACCGCCCCTCGGCCTGAAGGGTCCGGCACCGGGGGGCGGCCGGTGGGACCGGCGGGCGTCGCGCTCACCGTGCGACCGCTGCGGCTGGGAACGGCACCACCCGGTTGGCCAGGCTCAGCATCGCCTGCACGGCGGGGAGCTGGGGACGGTCGAGGAGGAGCACGCCGTCCTCGGCCGCGGCGGCGAGCTCGGCGGGAGCGGCTGGGATGAGCGCCCACAGCCGCTCGCCCAAGGCGCCACGCACGTCCCGGATGGCGACGGGCGCGCGGGCCCGAGCCCCTGTGAGCACCGCGCCTGCCGTATCCGGGTCGTGCACCCCGGCCCAGGCGTCCAGTGCCGTCTGGATGGCCCGTACCCCGCCGGACTCCGGACGGCTGATCGCGAGCAGCACGTCGGCCTGCCCGAGTGCGGCGTCCACAGACGGACCGCCCATGGGCGGCAGGTCCACGACCACCACCCGGTACACCGAGCGTGCGGCCTCGAGCACGGACTGGATGATCCACGGCTCGGGTACCGGCTCGGGCCCCCCGTCGGCCAGGCTCGGCAGGGGCAGGACGGCCAGACCGGGCCACGGCTCGGCCAGAGCGTCGGCCAGGGAGACGCCGTCGACGCCGGTCGCCGTCGACGTCAGCGCCGACCAGGTCCACGCACCGGCGACCAGGTCGAGGCGGAACGCAAGACCGCCGGCAAGATCGACCAGCAGAACCGGCGCCGGCCCCCAGCGAGCCCAGGCGCCGGCGAGATGGGTGGCCAAGGTGGTCGTTCCGGCCCCACCCTGCACCCCGCGAGCGGCGATGACGAGGCTGGGCGACTCCTCGACCGTGCGGGGCCGCGCCGTGGCCGACACCCGGGCGAGCTCGGCGGCCAGGTCGGCCACGTCGTCCGGCCATGCGACCAGGCCGTGAGCGCCAGCCGTGAGCGCCGCGCGCAGGTCGGCTGGCCGCGTGTCGTCCCCGACCGCCAGGACCGGCACCGGGGACCCGGTCGGGAGGTCGCCGAGCACGCCGCAGCCGACCAGGGCGACGGAGGGTCCGGTGGCCAGGGCCGCTCCGAGCCCCGCTCGGCCTGGCCCGGCAACCGCGACTCGCCAGCCGGCGGCCGTCTCGACGGCATGCCGGAGCGCCTCGGCCGTACCGGGGTCGTCGTGGGCGATCACGACCAGAGGCAGGCTGTCGTTCCCCGAGGCCAGGGCCATGGCTCCTCCCAACTGCGCAACATCCTGGGGACCCGCCCGCGGCTGTCCGGGGCGGGCGCCGGCACCGGCCGGCCGGGTCAGGATGGGCAGTGGGAAGGCCCATGGGGAGGGCCGCGGGCAAGAATGTGCATAACCACGGCGGGCTCGGCCGACTCGGTGGGAACGTCGCCGACCGGGACGCGAAGCGGGCTGGCGTGGGACCGGATTGTCTCGTTCAGGTGAGTCTATCGGCTGCCGGGCGGCCGCTACCAGTGTCCGGTTCGCTGCAAGCCTCACTCCCGGCACGGTTCGGACCCTGTGGATGCCGGTGGTTTCGCGGCCGTCAAGCTGCGTAGGATCCCTCTTGACCGGAGAGCATCAAGGATCACCACGTTCCCACAGCTCAGAGCGACGGCTCGGACGCGACGGAGGAACGGGGCGGGTCGGGCCGGCACCCGGCCCCGACCGTGGGCGACTCCCACGGTCGGGGCCGGGTGGTCGGAACCGATGGCGCTTCGTCGAAGGCCGATGCATGACGACCCGTAGGAGGCAAGCAGCATGGCGGACACCAACCCAGCGATCGAGAACCTCTACTCCGAGGGTCGCACGTTCCCGCCGCCGGACGAGTTCACGTCCAGGGCCGTGGTGCAGGACCGTTCGCTGTACGAGCGGGCCGAGGAGGACTTCGAGGGGTTCTGGGCGGAGCAGGCCAGGAACCTCCGCTGGACGAGGGAGTGGGACACCGTCCTCGAGTGGGACCTGCCGTTCGCGAAGTGGTTCGTCGGCGGGCGGCTCAACGTCTCCGACAACTGCCTGGACCGGCACGTCGAGGCGGGCGGGGGCGACAAGGTCGCCTACCACTGGGAGGGGGAGCCGGGCGACACCCGCACGATCACCTACGCCGAGCTGCGGGACCAGGTCGCGCAGTTCGCCAACGCCCTCAAGGAGCTGGGCGTGGAAAAGGGCGACCGGGTCAACATCTACATGGGGATGGTGCCGGAGCTGGCGGTGGCGATGCTCGCCTGCGCGCGGCTCGGGGCACCCCACTCGGTGGTGTTCGGCGGGTTCTCCGCCAGCTCGCTCCGGGACCGGATCAACGACGCCGAAGCCAAGGTGCTGATCACCCAGGACGAGGGCTGGCGGGCTGGCAAGGTGGTGCCGCTGAAGCGGAACTCGGACGACGCCGTCGAGGAGACGCCGTCGGTCGAGCACGTGGTCGTGCTGCGCCGGACGGGGAACGACGTCCCCATGACCGAGGGCCGGGACGTGTGGTGGCACGACCTCGTCGAGGGCAGGTCAACGGACTGCCCGCCGGAGCCCATGGACTCCGAGGACCTGCTGTACCTGCTGTACACGTCGGGCACCACGGCCAAGCCGAAGGGGATCATGCATACCACGGGCGGGTATCTCACCGGGGTGTCCGCCACCCACCGGCTGATCTTCGACCTGCACGACGACGACGTGTACTGGTGCGCCGCGGACGTCGGCTGGGTGACCGGGCACTCCTACATCGTGTACGGGCCCTTGGCCAACCACGCCACCAGCGTCCTGTACGAGGGGGCACCGAACTTCCCTGAGAAGGACCGCTGGTGGGAGGTCATCGAGAAGTACAAGGTCAACATCTTGTACACGGCGCCGACGGCGATCCGGACGTTCATGAAGTGGGGCACGGACTGGCCGGAGAAGCATGACCTGTCCAGCCTGCGCCTGCTCGGGAGCGTCGGCGAGCCGATCAACCCAGAGGCCTGGGTCTGGTACCACACCAACGTCGGCGGGGGGAGCTGCCCGGTGGTGGACACGTGGTGGCAGACGGAGACGGGCATGATCATGATCACGCCGCTGCCCGGGATCACCGAGTGCAAGCCGGGCTCGGCGACGTTCCCGTTCCCCGGCGTGTCCGCGGACGTGGTCGACGACGACGGCAAGTCGGTGGGCATCCCCGGCGGGGGGTACCTGGTGCTGCGCAAGCCCTGGCCGGCGATGCTGCGGGGCATCTACGGCGACCCGGAGCGGTACAAGGAGACCTACTGGAGCCGCTTCGAGGGCCTGTACTTCGCGGGCGACGGGGCCAAGCGGGACGAGGACGGCTACTTCTGGCTGCTCGGCCGGGTCGACGACGTGATGAACATCTCTGGGCACCGGATCTCGACCACGGAGGTCGAGTCGGCGCTGGTCGACCACCAGGACGTGGCCGAGGCGGCGGTGGTCGGCAAGGTCGACGAGACCACCGGCCAGCAGATCGTCGCCTTCGTGACCTTGAAGGGGAACCTGGAGGCGGCCGACGGCACCACGGATGTGCTGCGCGAGCACGTTGCCAAGCGGATCGGGAAGCTGGCCCGGCCGACCACGATCATCTTCACCCCGGACCTGCCCAAGACCCGGTCGGGCAAGATCATGCGCCGGCTGCTGAAGGACGTCGCCGAGGAGCGGGAGCTCGGCGACGTGACCACCCTGGCCGACCCGGCGATCGTCGAGGAGATCCGGGAGAAGGCGGCGGCCCGCCCGGGGGGCGAGGAGTAAGCCCCGCCAGAGGGCCGGGCCACAGAGCCGGCCCGGCTCTCTGGCGGGGTCGGGCCGGACGACGAGAGCACCGTCCGGCCCGGGAGCGAGCGGGGCCGGGGTCGGGCAAGGCCTGGTGGCGGACGGGCGGCCGGCCCCTGACCAACCCGTGGCGGGACATGAACGGCCTGGTGCAGGGGCGGGTCAGCTCAGCGTGTAACCTTGCATACGCGCGGGCAGTCTAGATGGAAACTCCCACACCACCAGGACCTTACCTTCATCCTGGCCCGCGAAGCTGACACCGACGTCGGTGTCAGGTCGGTCAGGGCCAGCAGCGGACAAGAGGTGCCAGTCAGCCAATGAGCGTTGCATTCGTGTTTCCAGGCCAGGGTAGTCAAGTCCCCGGGATGGGCCTCGACTGGGCCGGCTCGACCACGAGCGCGAGCGCGACAGACCTGTACGGCTGGGCCAGCGCCGTGCTCGGGTGGGACGTGACCGAGACCCTGCGCACCGCATCCGCGGACGAGCTTCGCCAGACCTACATCGCCCAGCCGTCCATCTTCGCGGTCTCCGTGGCCGCGTTGCAGGCGCTGGAGGAGGCTGGCGTGGAGCCGTCATACGTTGCCGGCCACTCCCTGGGAGAGTTCTCGGCGCTGGTCGCGGCCGGGTCGCTGTCGTTCGAGGCCGGGCTCGCACTGGTGGCGCGCCGGGCCGAGGCGATGCAGCGGGCGGCCGACGAGCGGCCGGGCTCGATGAGCTCGGTGCTCGGGCTGTCAGCCGAGGGCGTGGAGATGGCGGTGGCCAAGGCCGCCGAGGACCAGGTGCTGGCCGTGGCCAACGACAACGCGCCCGGGAACGTGGTCGTGTCGGGCGAGTGGTCGGCGCTCGAGCGGCTTCCGGCGGCGGCCAAGGAGCTGGGCGCCAAGCGGGTCGTGCCGCTGAACGTCGGTGGTGCCTTCCACTCGCCGCTGATGGCGCCCGCGGCCGGGGTGTTCCGCCCGTTCCTGGCCGCCGCGCCCCTGCGCGACACGTCCGTCCCGGTGGTGGCCAACGCCACCGCTGAGCCCACGACGAGCGCGCAGGAGCTCCGGGACCTGCTCGCGCGACAGCTCACCGGGCGGGTCCGCTGGACCGAGTCGGTGCGGCGGCTCGTCTCCCTCGGCGTCGACACGTTCGTGGAGGTCGGCCCCGGGACGGTGCTGTCAGGGCTGATCAAGCGCACGGTCGAGGGCGTCCGGGTGCTCAGCGCGGGCGACGCGGCCGGCGTGGCCGCGGCCGCCGAGGCGCTGCGCGGGGAGGCTGACCGGGAGGCCGTCTCCGACGTCGACCAGGGCGAGGTAGTGGTGCTGCCAGAGCGCTTCGCGGTCTCCCCGGGCCACGGCCGCTTCTACCCGGTGGTGCCGACCCGGTTCACCGACGAGGGTCCCTATGTGGAGCCTGGCGACCTGCTCGGTGAGGTCCGCAACGGCGCGGCCAGCATCCCGGTCCGTAGCCCGTTCCGTGGGAAGCTCATGGCTCACCTGGCGTGGGAGGGAGAGCTGGTGACTCCCGGGCAGATCCTGCTCAGCCTCCGGCCCTTCTAGCTTCCCTAGGATCGAGTAGATTTCCAGGTCATCCCGACCGCCCATGCCGGCGAAAGGAGTTGTCGTGCCTGCCGAGATCGTGGGGCTGGGGACCGCCGTCCCCCGCTATGTCCTGACCAACGCGGACCTCGAGCAACTGGTCGACACCGACGACCAGTGGATCACCGAGCGCACCGGGATCAAGGAGCGCAGGATCGCGGGCAGGGGCGAGTCCACCAGCACCCTTGGCACGCTCGCGGCCGAGCGGGCGCTCGCCTCGGCCGGGCTCGGCCCGGACGACGTCGACCTGCTGATCGTGGCGACCGCGTCGCCCGACTACCCCCTCCCGTCGGCATCCTGCATCCTCCAGCTCGAGCTCGGCATGCAGCGGGGCGCCGCCATGGACGTGATCGCCGGCTGCGCCGGGTTCGTCTACGGGCTGGCCACGGCGTCGCAGTTCGTGGCCTCGGGCGCGGTGGGCACGGCGCTGGTTGTCGGGGCCGAGACGCTCAGCCGCATCTGCGACTACACCGACCGCGGGACCTGCATCCTGTTCGGCGACGGGGCCGGCGCGGCCGTGCTGCGCCGGGGCGAGCAGGGCATCCGGGACTTCTCGCTCGGCTCCGACGGGGCCCGGTCGAGGCTGTTGATGACCCCGGCCGGTGGGTCCCGGTTCCCGGCCACGGCCAGGACGATCGCTGAGCGCCGGCACTACATCGTCATGGAGGGCCGGGAGGTGTTCAAGGGCGCGGTCACCGCGATGGCCGCGTCGAGCCTCGAGGCGATCAAGGGCTCCGGCCTCGAGCCGGCAGACATCGACCTGGTCGTCCCCCACCAGGCGAACCAGCGGATCATCGAGGCGACCGCACGGCGCCTGAAGGTGCCCATGACCGACGTGGTGATGAACATCGCCAGGTACGGCAACACCTCGGCCGCCTCGATCCCGATCGCGCTGGCCGAGGCGTGGGAGCAGGGCCAGACCCGACCGGGCCAGCGCCTGCTGCTGACCGCGTTCGGAGCGGGGTTGGCATGGGGCTCGCTGGTGCTCGACTGGACCCTCGAGTCCCCGCCGGCGCCCAGCCCGGAGGAGCCGACAGAGTCGGCGCTGCCAATCGTGCACGGCCTGCGGGACGGGACGCTGTGGGACGGTCTGGACGTGCTGCCCCCGCTCCCAGGCACCACCCCGGTGGAGGTCGTGGGTTGACCGGCGGGCCCGAGGAGCACCCGGGCGCGCCCGGAACGCACGCTGCACCCACCGCACCCGGGGCACCCGGGGCACCCGCTGCAGCCGGAGCACCCGCTGCACTCGGAGCACCCGCTGCACTCGGAGCACCCGGGGCACCCGGAGCACTCACCGCGCCCGGGGCACCTGCTGAGCCCGTGGCACCCGGGGCACCCGGGGCACCCGGGGCACCCACCGCGACCGCTGCGCCCAAGAGGTCCGGGCGCGGCTCCACGCCGGGCAGGGGCCTCGAGGGCCGGACCGCGCTGGTCACCGGCGCGTCGGGCGCGATCGGGCGGGCCTGCGCGGTGGCCCTGGCCGGGGAGGGGGCCAGGGTGGTGGTCGCCTACGGCTCCGACGAGCAGGGCGCGCAGGAGACCGCCATCCTGGTGAAGGCTGCGGGTGCCGAAGCCGTGCTCGCCCAGGCCGACCTGGCCGACCCGGCCTCAGCCAAGGAGCTGCTCTCGGCGGCGGGTGAGGCGGGCGTGGACGTGCTGGTCAACAACGCCGGCATGACAAGGGACGGCCTGTTGCTGCGCATGCGCGACCAGGACTTCACCGATGTGCTCGAGCTGAACCTGGTGGCCGCGTTCCGCTGCACGCGCGAGGCGATCCGTGGCATGCTTCGTCGCCGCTGGGGCAGAGTGGTGTCGATCTCGAGCGTCGTCGGCCTGCTGGGCAATCCCGGGCAGGCGAACTATGCCGCCTCGAAGGCGGGGCTCATCGGCTTCACCATGAGCGTGGCCCGCGAGGTCGCCCAGCGAGGCATCACCGTCAACGTGGTCGCCCCCGGTTACATCCCGTCCAAGCTGACCGATGCCATGAGCGAGGAGGCGAAGCAGGCAACGCTGTCGGCCATCCCGTGCGGACGGCTCGGCACCCCGGAGGACGTCGCGGCGGCCGTGCGCTTCCTGGCCGGTGCGGACGCCTCCTACATCACCGGGCAGGTCCTCGCCGTGGACGGCGGGATGGCCATGGGGGCGTGACGGGCCACCCGGAGACGGCGTCCCAAACAGGGAGAGGCGCCGGCGCCCTGCCGGCACCCGAGAACAAAGGAGAACGAGCATGGCGCAGTCGCGTGAGGAAGTCGTCGACACGATGAAGGACGTCCTCTCCTCCGAGTTGGGGGTGGACGCTGACAAGGTGACGGCGGACGCCCGCTTCAAGGAGGACCTGGACGCGGACTCGCTGGACCTGGTCGAGGTCGTCCTCGCCCTCGAGGAGAAGTTCGGGATCGAGATCCCCGACGACGAGATCGCCGGCGTCAAGACCGTGGGCGAGGCGGCCGACCTCGTCATCGCGAAGCAGAACGCCGCAGCGAGCTGAGCCGTGCGCCGCGTCGTCATCACCGGACTGGGCGCCGTCACCCCGGTCGGCATCGGGGTCGACGCGTACTGGGAGGCGGTCACCGCCGGCCGCTCCGGGGTCGGGCCGCTCACCCTGGTCGACCCCGAGCCGCTGCCGTCGAAGGTGGCCGCCGAGTGCACCGACTTCGACCCGACCGCCTCGCTCGGCCCGAAGGAGGCGCGCCGGCTCGACCGCTCGACCCAGTTCGCGCTGGCCGCGGCCCGCGAGGCCTGGCGCGACTCGGGCATTGAGGGCCAGGTGGACGCCGACATGACCGGGGTCGTGTTCGCGACCGGCATCGGCGGCATCGGCTCGCTCCTCGCCAGCGACAAGGTGCTGCACACCAAGGGCCCCAACCGGGTCTCCCCGTTCACCGTCCCCCAGCTCATGCCGAACGCGGCCGCCGGCCAGATCGCGATGTCGTTCGGCCTGCGCGGCCCGAACTTCTGCACCACGACCGCGTGCGCGGCCTCCAACCACGCGCTCGGGCTTGCCTTCCAGTGCGTGCGCTCCGGCGAGGCGGACGCGATGGTCGCCGGCGGTAGCGAGTCGGCCTTCGTCGACATCGCACTGATCGCGTTCGCGCAGATGACTGCGCTCTCCACCAAGTTCAACGACCGCCCGCAGGAGGCCAGCCGGCCGTTCGACGCGCTCCGCAACGGCTTCGTCATGGGCGAGGGGGCCGGCGCGCTGATCCTCGAGGAGCGCGACGCGGCGCTGCGGCGGGGCGCCTCGATCCACGCGGAGATGGTCGGGTTCGGGCAGTCCGCCGACGCGTTCCACATCACCGCCCCGTCCGAGGACGGCAGCGGGGCCTCCCTGGCCATGCGGCGGGCGCTCGCCTCGGCCGGCGTCGAGCCCGAGGCGGTCGGCTACGTCAACGCGCACGGCACCTCCACCCCGGCCGGCGACGTGTCGGAGACCAAGGCGATCAAGCTGGCCTTCGGCGACCACGCGCAGCGGCTCGCGGTCTCGTCGACCAAGTCGATGATCGGGCACCTGTTCGGTGCCGCCGGGGCGGTCGAGGGCATCGCCACGGTGCTCGCCGTCCGCGACGGCATCCTGCCGCCGACGATCAACCAGACCCACCCGGACCCCGCGTGCGACCTCGACTACGTGCCCAACCAGGCCCGCAAGGCCGACGTCGAGATGGCCATGTCCAACGGGTTCGGCTTTGGCGGACACAACGCAGTGGTCGTGTTCCGCCGCCATGCCGACTGAGCAGGCCGGCGCGCCCGGAGCAAGCAGGCAAGGCCCGACGCACAAGGCCCGACGCAGGCAAGGCCCGACGCAGGCAAGGCCCCAACCAGGCAAGGCCCGTGGAGCGCGAGACGGTCGCCCTTGCACGAAGACGTGGGCGGCCACGGATCCGGGGAGGCACAGGTGACTCGGCGGGGTGGACGGGCCCGCTCGGCGCGATGAGGCTGTACGCCGAGACGGCGTCGCTGCGCGCCCGCCAGGTGGTGACCGACCTGCTCGTGGTCGCCTGGGCGACCACGTGGGTCCTGGCCGGGCTCACGCTGAAGCGGCTGCTGGACAAGCTCGCCGGCCCCGGCCGCACGCTCCGGGACGCCGGCAGCGAACTGGCCGGCAGCGCCGGGTCGATCCAGGACCGGGTCGGACGGATCCCCGTGGTCGGCGACGAGCTGCGAGCGCCGTTCGGGCGGGTCGGCGACGTGGGACGGACGTTGGTGCGGGCCGGTGAGACCCAGCAGCAGGTCGTCCACGACCTCGCGCTCTGGCTCGGCCTGGTGGTCGCGGTCCTGCCTGTCGCGCTGGTCCTGCTCTGGTGGGGGCCGAGGCGGTGGCGCTGGGTCACCGAGGCCAGCGCGGCCTCCCGGTTCCGCGCCGGAGTGTCCGACCTGGAGCTGTTCGCCCTGCGGGCGGTGGCCAACCGACCCCTGCGCGAGCTCCGGCGGGTGAGCGCCGACCCGGCCGCCGACCTGGCCGCGGGCGACTACGAGGCGCTGGCCGCCCTGGAGCTCAGGGCGCTCGGTCTCCGTGCGGACCCGCCGCGGGGACGCGGCCGCCCCGAGGTCGCAGGACCGTGACCGCGAGCATCCCGAGGACGACCAGGAGCGTGCCGCCGGCCACCGCGACTGCGACGGGCGCGGCGAGCAGCCTCGCGCGCAGCCGGGACGCGAGACCCGTGTGGACCACGGCGGCGGGGGCGACCGGAGCGGGCCCGCCCTTGGCGGCCAGGTCGGCGGCGGCCGTCGACTTGGCCGAGGACGGGCCGCGGCGAGCGGTCGCGGCGCCGCCGAGGATCTCGCCGCCTGACGGGGGCCGGGTCGCGAACCCGTATGCGAACATCGACCGCACGTCAGCCTGCTCGGTGCGGAGGCTCGGCGTGCCGAGGGCGACCGCGATCAGGGTGCGGCCGGCGCGCCGCTCGGCTGCGACGATCGTGCGCCCGGCCGCGACCGTGTAGCCGGTCTTCACGCCGATGGCGCCGGGGTCGCGGCCGTCGGCCACGAAGTGGTTGTGGTTGGTGACGGTCTGCACGTGCCCGTCAGGCCAGCGGTACCGGACCGTCCGCGCCCCGACGAGCTGGGCCAGCTCCCGCTCGGCCAGAAGCTGCCGGCCGACGATGGCGAGATCGGCCGCGCTGGCCCGGTGGCCGGGTGCCTCGAGCCCAGACGGGCTGCGCCAGGTCGAGTCGGTGCAGCCGAGTGACTCCGCCATGGCCTGCATGGCCCGGAGGAACCCGGCCCGGCCACCACGCGGGTAGGCGGCCGCGAGCGTCTCGGCCGCGTCGTTGGCCGAGACCATGAGGAGGGTGGCGAGCAGGTCGTGCCTGTGGATCCGCATCCCGGTCCGGTAGCCGAAGCGGGTCCCGTCGACCTGCTCGGCGGCGAGCGGCACGGTGAAGAGCTTGGCGGGCGGGTAGGTCGCCTCGGCGACCAGCGCGGTCATGATCTTGGTGGTTGAGGCGACCAGCACCGGGGTGTGCGCGCTGCGCTGCCACAGGACAGCGCCGGTGCTGGCGTCGACGACCACGGCGGCGCGGGCGGCGACGGTGGGCGCTGACGGAGCGGCGGTGGCCGGCAATGCCAGCAGCCCGGTCACCATGAGGACGATGGCGAGGAGCGCGGCGAGCCGTCGGAGGGAGTGAAGCATGGTCGCGTAGCCTCTCCGACATGCTGCCGCGGTGCAACCTTCTCGAACCAGACGAGACCCGATCGCAGCGCAAAGCCGGTGCGGGCGTCCGACCCCCGTGTCTAGTTTTGCCAATTCCCTCTGGCGGCCCTATCTTCATCGATGCCGCTCGCGCCTCGGGTGCGCCCCATTTACGTGCCCGCAGGCCGATGGAATCGCGAACGCGACGTCGGCCAGAGGCACGCAAGGGGTGGGCAGAAAGGAAGTTGTGAGCGGACGTCACATGCGTAGCGCCACGGCGCCTCGCAGCCGGCGCCCGTTCCTGGCCGTGTTGGTCGGCATGCTCGTGCTCGCCCTCGCGGGCACGGTCGTGGTCACCCGGGGTAGCTTCGCCTCCCTGCTGGTCGGCTGCCGGGGCAGCCTCGCGCTCGAGATCGTCACCGGGTCTGGCACCGCGCCGGTGCTGCGGCAGCTCGCCCACGCCTACGCCAAGGACCACCACAAGATCGGCGACCGCTGCGTGGAGCCCAACGTCACCGCACGCGACCCGGCCGTGGTGGTGAGCGGGCTCGCCCAGGGCACCGAGACCGCCGGCCCGCCGCCGGACGTCTGGCTGCCCGCCTCCTCGGCCTGGGCCAACCTGCTCGACAGCACGCGCCCCGGGCTGGTGCCGGCTGAGCGGCCCAAGGTGGTGACGTCGCCGCTGGTGCTGGCCATGCCCCGCCCGATGGCGGAGGCGATCGGCTGGCCGGTCGTCCCCCTGGGCTGGAGCGACCTGCTGAAGGCGCTGCGCAACCCGGCCGGCTGGGCCCAGTTCGGCCATCCCTCCTGGGGGCCGATCCTGTTCGGCAAGACCAACCCGACCGTCTCCACCGCCGGCCTCCATGCGGGCATCGCCACCTTCTCCGTCCTCGCAGGGGGCACCGGAGCGCCGACGGTCCAGACGGTCACCGACCAGAAGATCGCGGGCACCTTCCTGGCGGTAGAGCGGGCGCCTGGCCCCTACGCCGAGACCACCGAGGCGTTCCTGGCCGGCCTCCAGCAGGCCGACGACCAGAACGTGGCCCTGCGCTACCTGTCGGCCCTGCCGGCCGAGGAGAAGGCGGTCTTCGACTACAACCAGGGCAACCCGGACGGCAACCCCGAGTCGCTCGGTAAGCACCCGAAGCCCAAGATCCCCCTGGTCGCCGTCTACCCCAAGGAGGGCACGCTCGAGTCGGATCACCCCTGGCTCGTGCTGCGCGCCCCCTGGGTGACCGACGCCAAGCGCAAGGCGGCCGCCGACTTCCTCGGCTACCTCCACAGCGGCCCGGCTCAGGACCACCTCACGGCGGCCGGGTTCCGCACCTTCGAGGGCATCGCCGGCCCGGTCGCCACCCAGGCCAACGGTCTGATCGCCGACCAGCCCCGCGTGGTCATTCCGTTCCCCACCCCCAAGGTGACCCGGATCATCGCGGGAACCTGGGAGAAGGTCCGCAAGCGCGGCAACGTGCTGGCGGTCATCGACGTCTCCGGCTCGATGAGGGCGAAGGTCCCCGGCACCACGGCGACAAAGCTCGACCTGGCCAAGCGGGCCGCCGTCAGCGCGCTGCCGCTCTTCTCCGACGAGGACAACGTCGGCCTGTGGACGTTCAACGCAGGGGTGAACGGCGCCCGTGACTGGCGGGTGGTCGTGCCCCTCGGGCGGATGGGCGACCTCCTCGGGAGCCGCCCGCGGCGCCTCGCCCTGGCCGGCGCCCTCAAGGGGATGGTCGCGCAGGGCGGGACCGGCCTGTACGACACCACACTGGCCGCTGTCCGGGCCGTCCAGCGCAACTGGGTCCCAGGCCGGATCAACACCGTGGTGCTCCTCACCGACGGCAAGAACGAGAAGGAGGGCGGCACGACCCTGCCCACCCTGCTCGACGCCCTGCGGAACGGCGGCGGGCAGCCGGTGCGGATCATAACGATCGCGTACGGCGCCGACGCCGACCAGGCCGTGCTCCGCAAGATCGCCGCGGCGACGCAGGGTCCCTCGTACGTCGCCGCAGACCCCAAGGAGATCCAGCGCATCTTCATCCTCGCGATCTCGAGCTTCTGAAGAGCCGGGTCGCAGGCCACCTTCTGCAGGCCACCTTCTGACTGAAGAGCCGACTGAAGAGCCAGGGTCGCAGGCCGGCTTCTGAGGAGCCGGGGTCGCAGGCCGGCTCGTCCGACTGTCGCCGGGTGCACTAGAATCCGACCGCTTGCTTGGACGCGCGCCTCGGGCGCGCGAGGCCCCGCTCGCCCGAGGCGCGCGAGGCCCGTCCGGTTCCATGTCGGTCCACAAGGACGGGTGAGTTGGCAGGACGCCATGTCTCGAAGCGGTCGAGACGCGACGGGCGCTCGTACGCCATCGCGGCGGTGACCGCAGCCGTGTTGATCTTGTTGGCGCGCCTGCTCATGGCGGTCGCCGCGTGATGGGTCGGTGACCGCGCCCCTGCGCGCCGGGCGCGGCGGGCGGCGCCCGTGGAGCCGGCTCGGAAGGGAGGCATCCGAGCCGCTCGGCCTCTCGCTCGGTGCGGCCGCCGCGCTGGCCGCCTGGCTGCTCGCCGTGCCGGCGGGCGTCGCCGTCCTCATCGGGTTCGCGACCTGGGTGGTCCGGACCGCCGTGGCCGCCCTCGGACGCCGCGGTGGCCCAAGCGGCGCACCAGACAGGACGCTCCCACCCGGCCTCCCCGCCCCTGTCCCCACCGCACGCGCCGGGGACGCCCGGGTCCCCACCGCAGGCGCCGGGGACGCCCGGGTCCCCACCCCTGTCCCCACTGCGGGCGCCGGAGACGCCAGGGTCCGCACGGCGGGCGCCGGGGACGCCAGGGTGGACGGGGCGGACCGTGCCCCGGCCGCCGGGTGGACGGGCGGAGGGTGGCCGCTCGGGCGCGCCGTGGTGGTCTGGCGGTCCGCGCTCGACCGGTGCCTCGCCGCGGGCCGGGCAGTCGGCGGGCAGGTCCGCCGCTGCGTCGAGCGGGTCGTGGACAGGCCGGTGGCCCGGCTCACCCCAGGGCGGCACGACCGCAACCGGGTCCGCCTCCGGTCCCAGTCCGCTGCGGAAGACCCGTCCCCGCCCGCCGGGATCGTCGACCAGGTGCTGGAACCGGTCACGCTCGCGCTCGGCCTGGCCGCCTCGGGCGGTGCCGTCCTGGCCGGCCTGCCGGCGGTGGTGGCCGCCTGCATCGGGGCCGCCACGGTCTTCATCCGGGCCGCGGTGGGTGCGCTCGAGCAGCGGGCGACCGCGCCCGAGCAGCCCCCGACCTCCCCCATCGACCTGGGTTCCATCGAGGCGCAATGGCTGGACCGGGCCCGCCGGGCCGCCGCGACCTTCTCCGACGTCGCCCTGAGCGTGACCTCCGAGCCCCTGGCGGGGCAGGCGGCGATGATGCGGCTGCAGATCACCGAGACGCTCGGCGTCCTCGAAGGGCTGGCGGTGCACTCCAGCGCGGCCAGGCGCGTGCTGGAGCGCACCGACGTCCAGGCCCTGGGCGCCGAGGCCGAGCGGCTCCGGGCCGAGCACGCCTGGGCCTCCGGGACGGTGGCGACGCTGCTGGGGCACTCGCTGGCCACGGTCGAGGCTCGCATGGACCTGCACGGCCAGCTCCAGACGGTCCGGGCCGGCCTCCTCGCCCGCCTCGAGATCGGCATCGTCCACCTCGAGCACCTCGCGTCCCGGATGACCAAGCTGGCCGTCGGCAGCGTCCTTGGGCCGGCCCCGGCTCCCGCCGAGCTGGACGAGCTCTTCGCCCGCCTGGCGGCGGTGCGGCCAGGTCTGCTCGCCCCGGCCGACGACGCCCGGCGGGCGTGGGACCCCGGGGCCACGGCCGCTGCCGGCTGAGCCACCGACCCCGTTACGGGCCACGCTGGCGCCCGCCACGGTGCATGCTTGAGGCGGGATCCGGCTCGCACGCGCCATGCCGGGCCTGGATGTCGTTGAATGGGCAAAGCCAGCTCGGTGACTGAGCAGAGCCAGCTCGGTTCAGCCCGTTGGTCCGAGGAGGATCGGTGGTCCAGCAGCAGCGGCGAAGCCCGCGCCCGTTCCTGATCGCGATCGTGCTCGCCGTCGCGCTCGTCGGCGGCCTGCGCTTCTTCTTCACCCGGGACACGCCGGCCGGCGGCGGCGGGGGCGGCGGAGGTGGGGGCGGCGGGAAGCCCGCCACGTGCGGTCCCGACGGGGTCACCTTGACCGTGGTCGCGTCGTCGGAAAAGGCCGAGCTGGTCAAGCAGATGGCAGCCGACTATGCAACCCGGGGGGAGAAGGTCGACGGGCGCTGCGTGCAGGTCAAGGTGACCACCAAGGCCTCCGGAGCGGCCATGGCGGCGCTGGCCCGGGGCTGGAACGAGTCGGTCGACGGACCCCGGCCGGACGTGTGGTCGCCCGCCTCCTCGGGCTGGGTCACCCTGCTCCAGCAGCGCACCACCAGCGCCGACCGGCCCAAGCTGGTCCCGCCCGACGTTCCCAGGGTCGCCGCCTCGCCCTTGGTGATCGCCATGCCCCGCCCGATGGCCGAGGCGCTCGGCTGGCCGAAGCAGAAGATCGGCTGGAAGCGGCTGCTCGAACTGGCTCGCGACCGGCAGGGCTGGGGCAGGTTCCGCCACCCCGAGTGGGGCCCGTTCCGGCTCGGCAAGACCAACCCCAACTACTCGACCTCCGGGCTCAACGCGACCATCGGCGCCTACTTCGCCGCCACCAACCTCGCCAACGACCTCAGCGAGAAGGACCTGGCCCGGCCGACGACGCGCGACTTCGTGCGCGGGGTCGAGCAGTCGGTCGTCCACTACGGCGACACGACCCTCACCTTCCTGTCCAACCTGCAGCGGGCCGACGACGAGGGTGCCGGGCTGACCTACATCTCGGCCGTCACCGTGGAGGAGAAGTCGGTCTGGGACTACAACCAGGGCAACCCGACCGGGAACCCGGCCACCCTGGGCCGGCACGCCAAGCCCAAGATCCCTCTGGTCGCCATCTACCCGGCCGAGGGCACGCTGCTCTCCGACCATCCCTACGTGGTGCTCACCGGCCCCTGGGTCGACGAGCCCAAGCGCAAGGCGGCGGCCGGCTTCCTCGCCTACCTGCAGGGTGCCGGGGCCCAGGCCAAGTTCCAGCAGTTCGCCTTCCGCAACTACAAGAACGCTCCCGGGCCGCTGGTCACCGAGGCCAACGGCCTGCTGCGCAACCAGCCGGCGACCCTGTTGTCGCCGCCCGCGCCCGCCGTGCTCGACAAGCTGCTGCAGAGCTGGGCGGCGCTGCGCAAGCGGGCCAACGTGCTGATCGTCATGGACACGTCGGGGTCCATGGCCGAGGAGGTCCCGGGCGCCGGCACCTCCAAGCTCGAGCTGGCCAAGCGGGCCGCAGTCAACTCGCTCTCGCAGTTCGCGGCCGACGACCGCGTCGGCCTGTGGATGTTCTCCCGGGAGCTGGACGGGATCCGCGACTACCGCGAGCTGGTCCCGATCGGGCGCATGGACGAGCAAGTCGACGGGGCGCAGCGGCGCGTGGCGCTCGCCGACCGGATCAAGGGTCTCCCGCCCGAGGGTGGCACCGGCCTCTACGACACCAGCCTGGCCGCCTTCCAGTACATCCGCGAGCACCAGAGCCCCGGCAACATCAACGCCGTGGTGCTGCTGACCGACGGGAAGAACGAGGACAACGGCCTCGACCTACCCGGGCTGCTCGACCGCTTGCGTACCGAGCAGGGCGACCGCTCGGTGCGGCTGTTCACCATCGCCTACGGGCGCGACGCCGACGTCGGCATCCTCAAGCAGATCGGCGAGACCTCGGGCGGTGCCGGCTACGACTCCTCGGACCCGACCAGCATCGACCAGGTGTTCACTGCGGTAGTCTCGAACTTCTGAAAGGGGGTTCGGGGGCGCATAGGGCCGGCCCGCCGGACAACACGACGTGGGACTGAAGCAAGAGCTGTCCGAGCCCTGGGGCCTGCTGCTCGGGGCGACCGCCGCCGGGGTGGCCTGGGCGGCCGACCTCCCGCTCCTGGTGGCCGGTGGCGTCGGCGTGGCCGCCTGGGCGACCAAGGCCGCCATGGCGGCCTTGGAGCGTCGGCGCGACCAGCCCCGAACCGCACGGAAGCTGCCGGTCGACGCCCGGAGCCCGGAGGGCCAGTGGCTGCTGCGGGCCAGACGGGCGGCGGCCACCTTCGACGACCTGGCCGGGGCCATGTCCGCCGGGCCGCTCGCCGAGCGGGTCGCGATGATGCAGCCCCAGGTGGACGACACCGTGGAGACGCTGGAGCGCCTCGCCGGCCAGGCCGGCGCGGCCGGGCAGGCCCTGGGCCGCATCGACGCCGGCTTCCTGGCCGGCGAGGCCGAGCGGCTGGGCGCGGCGCGCGCCCGTGCCTCGGGTGAGATCGCGGCCGAGGTCGACCGCTCGCTCGCCTCGGTGCAGGCCCAGCAGCAGGTGCACGGCCGGCTGGCCACCGCCCGGCGGGGCGTCCTGGCCCGGCTCGAGTCGGGCACGCTCGGCCTCGAGAGCCTGGTCGCCCGGGTCGTGGAGCTGTCGGCGATGGCGGCGGCCGGCCCGACTGGCGACACGGGCGCCGTCGACCAGCTCACCGACGAGCTGGAGGGCATCAGGCAGGGGCTGGCCGAGACCGAAGAGGTGTCCAGGCAAGCGCTCAACGCCTACCACCGTTCCAAGGAATGACCGCGCAGGTGACCGAGGAGGTCAGGTAGATGGGCAAGCTGCTCAAGCGGGCGTGGCGCTACATCGTGGCGGCGCTCGGGGGCAAACTCGACGAGAAGGCGGATCCCAAGGTCCAGATCGAGCAGGCCATCGAGGAGGCCAAGCTGCGGCACCAGCTGCTCACCCAGCAGGCCGCCACGGTCATCGGCAACGAGCGGGAGCTCCAGCTCAAGCTCACCCGTACGGTCGAGGAGACCGAGAAGCTCCAGGCCAACGCCCGCCAGGCCCTGCTCCTGGCCGACCAGACGCGCAAGGCGGGCGGCGCGGAGAAGGCAGCCTCCTACGAGGACTCGGCCCGGGCCTTTGCGAGCAAGCTGGTCAGCTCCGAGGCGGCCATGCGCGACATGCACGGCCTGCACGAGCGGGCCGCGCAGGCGTCCGCGCAGGCCCGCGCCGCGGTCGAGAACAACGCGATGGCGCTGCAGCAGAAGCTTGCCGAGCGGACCCGGCTGCTCTCCCAGCTCGACCAGGCCAAGATGCAGGAGCGCATGAATGCGGCGATGGCCGGCATGACCGAGCTGGCGCCGGCCGGCGACACGCCGACCCTCACCGAGGTACGCAACAAGATCGAGGCCCGCTACGCCAGGGCGCTCGGCGAGGCCGAGCTGACCTCCAACTCGGTCGAGGCGCGCATGCTCGAGGTGGAGCGGGCATCGCTCGACGTGGAGGGCGCCGCCCGCCTCGAGTCGATCCGCGAGAGCCTGGGGCTCGCC